>JAGODN010000090.1 GCA_017998195.1 Desulfobulbus sp.
CCATGGCCGGGGTGCCCGTGCCCCAGCGGCCCGGGCCGAGCAGCAGGGTCGGGTTCTGTTGCTGGTCGACCACGCTCCGGTTGAGCTGACCAATGAGCCGGGCGACCGTGTATTTTTCCGACAGGCTCAGGCGGCAGTAGGGTTCCGGGTCGACAAGGATCACCTGGGCAATGGGCAGGGCGACATTGCCGCCCATGAACCCGCCTTCCAGGCGCAGGACTGTTTCCCCATCGCCGATCGCCCGCGGCCGGGGCGAGCGGCCGCCCAGGCCGATGGTCTGGAACGGCCGGCACTGCAGCAGGTTCACCTGGATCTCTCCGGCCTTGTTGAAATTCACCGTGAACTCCACGTCCACCGGGTGGTCGTAGACCGCGTTCAGCCGGCGCAGCAGGCCGCGCATGATGTCGATGAAGGGCGAGTCGGTGAGAAACGGGTCGAAGGTCAGCACCCGCTCCTCCCGCGGCGGCAAGCCCATGGCCCGCAGCGCCTCCATGGCCTCGGTGTCGCGGATGGTCAGCCGGTCGAGGCGGGCCGGCGGGATCCTCGCCTGCAGGGTCGCAAACGGCACGCTGGCCAGGCTGTTCTCCTCCAGCTTGAGCACGTCCACCGAGTGCTGCGAGAACCGGCGGAGATCGGCCATGCCGGCCAGCGGCTTGACCAGCGGGTCGTCCAGGGCGATGATGCGCGGGTAGTCGTTGCCCACCCGGTCCACCGCCCGGGTGCCGAGCCCGTACACCAGCCGGACCATGCCCGCCTTCGGGTCCATGCCCTTTTTCCACACGAACGGGTTGTGCGACAGGCCCACGCCGGCCATCTCCGGGTAGAAGCAGTCGGTGTGATAGGCGCCGGACACGCGCTGCACCAACAGCGCCATCTGCTCGTCCATCCGGTCCAGGCCGCGCTGGAACCGGTAGGCGAGGGCGTCCTCGTTCATGGTGCTGGCGAAGATCCGCCGCACCGCGTGCTCGAAGGCCTCGTAGCGCGCCTCCGGCGAGCCCTGGTTGACGCAGAAGAAGCTGTCGTACTTGCCGGCGAAGGCGCTGCCGAAGGCGTCCTCCAACAGGCTCGACGAGCGGACGATGATCGGCGACTGGCCGAAGTACTCGAGCATCAGCTGGAACTGCTCGGTGATCTCCTCGGGAAAGACGCCGGTGAGCAGCCGCTCGCGCAGCTCCGCGGCCCGGGCGAAGTAGCCCTCCGGGGTCTTGTGGGCCATGAACAGCTTCCACCAGCCGTTCTGGACGATGTAGGAATAGAACACGTCCGAGCCGATGTAGAACGAGTCGTGGTGTTCGAGCACCTCGTGCCAGCGCCGTGCCGGGTCGTTGACCAGGATCTTGCGGGCGAGCAGCATGCCCAGCGACTTGCCGCCGATGAAGCCCGAGCCGATGAGCCGTTCCTTGATGCGCAGCAGATCGCCGAGCGTCAGGTGCTCGCGGATGAGGGCGATGAGCTGCCGGTTGCGGGTTAGCAGCAGGCGGCTCAGCTGCTCGACCATGTCCTGCTTTTCCTCGACCATGTCCACCGATTCGTGCAGGGAGCGGGCGCGGAGGAAGAGGTGGTCCCAGTAGTCCAGGTGCCGCTGACGCTCCGTGCCGCGGCGGCGGGAGAGGTGGGTGAACAGCTCGGTGGCGTCGACGCTGTTGATCACCGGCTCGAGCACGCCCCTGCGCTTGAGGTGGGGGAAAAACATGGTCGGCGAGTAGCGGTGCTGCACCTTGACCGGGTGGACGCACACCTGGCCCTGGTAGTTGTAGACGTCGATGAGCACCTGGGTGGTCTCGCGGATGCGGGCCACCGCCTTGTAGGAGTGGCGGTTGCGGAGCAGGGCGAAGTAGGCGACGGTGTTCAGCTCGAACAGGTAGGGGCAGGTGATGAAGAAGAAGTCGCCGATCATCAGGTCCGTGGCCCAGACGTGGAGCAGGTCCGAGAGCGAGTCGAACACGTAGAAGATGTCGCGTCCCTCCCGGGTGATGAGGTTGTGCACCTGGGCCGAGAAGGACTCGAACCCCAGGGCCACGTCCAACCGGTGGATCGTGACCAGCTCGCCGCGCTCCTCGACAAGCGGCAGGTGGCGGGCGAAGCGGACGTAGACCACCCGCTCGCCGTTGGCCAGGGCACGGTTGACAAAGGCGGTGACCAGCCGCTGGTAGTCGTCGATGTTGTCCACCTGCCAGACCACGTTGTCGCCGCGGCGGAGGTGATCGATGATCTGGTCGAGACTGTCCCAGCCGGTGCTCACACAGGAAGGAAAGGCCATGGAGGCTCCGTTGGCGGAAGGGATGGACAGCGCGGCCGGCCCGGCGGGTGGTGCCGGGCGCGGGACCGCGGGCCGTTCAGGGCCGGGCTGCGGGGCAGCGGATGCCCTCGTCCGGGGCGGAGAGGAAGGCGGCCAGGGCGCGCAGCAGGGACCAGCCGTCGCGGCTGCCCGCGGTTTCGCGGATCGAGTGCATGGCCAGCTGCGGGATGCCCACGTCCACCGCGGCCACGCCGAGGGCGGCCGCGGTCAGCGGGCCGATGGTGGAGCCGCAGGCCAGGTCGTTGCGCATGACGAACTGCTGGCAGGGCACTCCGGCCGCGCGGCAGAACCCGCGGAACAGGGCCGCGGTGGGGCCGCTGGTGGCGTAGCGCTGGCCGGCGTTCATCTTGATCACCGGCCCGCCGTTCAAGAGCGGCAGGTGTTCGGGATCGTGGCGGGCGGCGAAGTTCGGGTGCACGGCGTGGGCGTTGTCCACGGACACCATCAGGGAGGCGGCGAGCACCTGCCGGCGCAGCACCGGGTCCGGGTAGAGCCGGGTGAGCAGGTCCTGGAGAAAGGTGCCCTGGGCCCCGGCGGCGGACAGGCTGCCCACCTCCTCGTGGTCGTTGAGCACGACCAGGCTGTCCCGCCGCTCCGCGGTCTGCACCAGGGCGCGGAGCAGGGCGTGGCAGGAGACGAGGTTGTCCAGCCGCGGGCCGCTGATGAACTCGCCCCGCAGCCCGATCCGGGCCGGCGGCTGGGGATCATAGAGGAACAGGTCGAAATCGAGGATCTCAGCGCCGGCCGTGTCCGGGTGTTCCGCGGCCAGCTGTTCGCCGAGGATTGCCCGAAAATCAGGGGCATCGCCGTCCGCCTGCATGAACAGGGGGACCAGGGCGGTCTGGCGGTCGATGGCGCGCTTGTCGTTCACCTCCCGGTCCAGGTGGATGGCCAGGCTGGGGATGCAGGCCACCGGCCGGCGGAAGTCGATCAGGCCGGCGGCGAGCGGACCGCCCGCCTGCTGCCAGACGACCCGGCCGGCCAGGCTCAGGTCACGGTCGAACCAGGGGTTGAGCAGGGCGCCGCCGTAGACCTCGACCCCGAGCTGGACGCAGCCGTGGCGCAGCTGCACCGGGTTGGGCTTGACCTTCAGCGCCGGGCTGTCGGTATGCGCCCCGGCCAGGCGCAGCGGCCGGCCCGCAGCGGCCGGACCGGTCAGGGTCCAGGCGATCAGGCTGGCGTCGTCGCGCAGCAGGTAGTAGGAACCGGCGGCCAGCTCACCCCAGTGGTCGGTCTCGGACAGCCGGGTGAAGCCGTGGGCAGCGATCAGGGCCGCGCCGCTGGCGGCCGCGTGGCAGGCCGTGGGCGAACGGCTGATAAAGGCGAAGAGATCGTCGAGATAGTCCTGCTCGGCAAACATGGCAACTCCGGGTGGTGAAGGCGGGGACAGGGATCAGGCGATGACGGCGAGCGGTGTCCGGCGGCGGCTGTTTTCGGCTCCATCGCTTGCGGCGGGTGGTCCGCTGGTGGCGGCCTCCGGGCTGCCGGCCGCTCCGGGTCGGGAATCGGCCGCACGCAATTGCGCAAGCGCCCGGGCCTCACCGGCCGCGGCCGCGGCAGCGATGCTGCGGTCCGCGGGCGAGGGCTCAGCCGGCGCCAGCGCGGCCCGGCGGACGGTGCGCATCTTCTCCAGGCTGGCCTCCGGGGTGGGCTCCGCACCCACATCGATGGGTACCTCGCCGCCCACGGCGTAGCGTCGCCCGTCCGGCCCCTGCGCGAAGGTGTAGCTGGCGCCGCCGCGGGCATGGCGGCCGGCCACGGCCAGGTGGGCCTGTTCGTGGGCCTTGACCTCCCGGTCGCGCTGCTGCAGTTCCCGGACCTGCTGCCCCTCGGCGGGCGTCAGCGCCCGGGCCACGGTTGGCAGAGCGCGGCTGGCCGCGTCCGGCTCGGACGCTGCGCTCCCGTCGGGCTGGCGGCGGGAGCGTGCCAGGCCCTCGGCCGACAGGGAAACGCGGTCGCCGCGGTCCCGGGCGGAGGTCGATGCGCCGCCGGCGCCGGCCGGCCGGTCCGGTGGAGGGGCAGGGGGCGTGCGCACCCCGCGGTGTTCAGCGGCGCTGGTCGTGTCAACGGTGGCGTTGTGGACGGCGGCGGTGGAAATCATCGGTGTCGGGGCTGAAGGTTGCGCGCTGATGCATTATAGTGGCAAGGCGAAGCTGGAAACAAGGCGAAATTCCGCCCGCCGGCGCCCGTCGCCGGCAACCCGGGCGGGGATGCGGATTGGCGCCGCCTTGCCCCGGCCACGTCCGGACAGGGAATCAGTCAGAAAATCAGGTGCGAGGAGCAGCCATGTTCAACCCGGAAAAACTGTTGGGCAAGATTGTCGGCGAGGTGGTGAGTACGAACGGCTCGTGGGGAAAGAAGGGCAAGAAGAAAGGATCGGGTTCGCTGCTCGGTGGTCTGGCCTCGGGCGGCGGCCTGATGACCCTGATCGGTCTGGGCGTGGGCGCCTACGAGATCCTCAAGCAGCAGGGCCAGCAGGCCCAGGCCGGGGGGATGCCGCCGCCTGCCCCGCCCGGCGCGGGCACAACGGGTGGTCCGCCCCCGCCGCCGCCCCCTGCCGCGGCTGCGCCGCCTCCGCCGCCGACCACAGGCAGTGTCCCGGTCAGCCCTCCGGTTGCCCCCGCCGCCGGGCCGGCCGCCGCACCGGTGGCCGCGGTCCCTCCCGGCGCGGACAGCGCCGAGCTGGCGGTGCGCATGCTCCAGGCCATGGTGGCCGCGGCCCACGCCGACGGGGTCATGGACGAGGCCGAGGAACGGGCCGTGCTCGACCGGCTGCGCGGCGCCGACCTCAGCCAGGAGGAAAAGCTGTTCCTGGTCGATGAACTGCACCGGCCGAAACCCATCGAGGAACTCGCCGCCGGCATCACCGACCTGGCAGTGGCCCGGACCATGTACCTGCTGGCCGCGGCCGCGGTCAGCATCGACACCGAGGCGGAGCGCGCCTGGTTCGACCGCCTCGCCCGGCAACTGGGCTTAAGCCGCGAGATGCAGGCCTTTCTCGAGGAGCAGGCCGGCTGAGTCCGGTCGGTGGTCCGGTCGCCAGCGGTCGGACCACCGGTTACCGCTCAGCGCTCGAAGATGTTGGCCAGCCCGCCGAGCACCGAGCCTTCGCCCTTGGCCCCGCCCATGGTCTGCGGCGCAGCCTCCCAGATGCGGCCGGCGAGCCGCGAAAAGGGCAGGGACTGCAGCCAGACGTGACCCGGGCCGCGCAGGTTGGCGAAGAAGAACCCCTCGCCGCCGAAGATCGCGGACTTGACGTTGCCCACGAACTCGATGTCGTAGTGAACCGTGCGGGTCAGGGCTACCAGGCAGCCGGTGTCCACCCGCAGGGTCTCGCCGGCGGCCAGTTCCTTCTCGACGATGGTGCCGCCGGCGTGGACGAACACCAGCCCGTCGCCGTCGAGCTGCTGCATGATGAACCCCTCGCCGCCGAACAGGGCCACGCCGATCTTCTTCTGGAAAGCGATCCCCACCGACACCCCCTTGGCCGCGCAGAGAAAGGCGTCCTTCTGGCAGATGATGCGGCCTTGGTAGCGGCCCAGGTCAAGCGGGATGATCTTGCCCGGGTAGGGCGCGGCAAAGGCCACCCGGCCCTTGGCGGCGCCGGTGTAGGTGAACAGGGTGGTGAACAGCCCCTCGCCGGTGACCAGCCGCTTGCCCGCGCCGATCATCTTGTCGAGAAAGGAGCCGGCGTCCCCGGCCCGGGAGCCGTCGCCGAACACCGTCTGCATGACGATCTGCTCATGCATGTACATCATCGCCCCGGCCTCGGCGATGACGCTCTCCCGCGGGTCGAGTTCGATCTCCACGAACTGCATCTCGTGGCCGAAGATGGTGTAGTCGATCTCGTGCGCCTCCTTGCCCCCGACCGGCGGCGGTGCCTGCGGCTGGGCGCCGGGCTGCAGTTCCGGCACCTGGCCGGCGGGCAGCCAGTCGGCGAAGCCGTCCCGCCAGACCAGGGTGGCCGGGGTGTGGCGGCCGCTGGCGAGATCGTCCTGCAGTTGTTCCAGGGTGAAGGGCCCGAGGGATGCGCCGTCGGCGGCGACGTACCAGTTCGACATGGGAGGATCTCCGGGTGGGAGTGGTTGGGGGACAACGGTGACCGGGCCATGGTAGCGGACCGGCCCGGCCGGGCAAAGGGTTTTCTGGCCGGGCCGCTGATTTCACCGGCCCCCGCCGCCCGGGCCGCTCAGCGGTGGCTGGTCGGATCGAGCACCTTGCAGAAGATGACCTTGCCGTCATTCCGGTCGTAGAAGTCGGCCAGCAGCGCCTCCTGGTGAAAGCCGCAGGCCCGGTAGAAGGCCCGGGTGGGTGCGTACTGGGGCCGGCTCGAGGTGTCGATGTAGACCCGCCGGCCGCCCGTTGCCGCGATCCGCGCCTCGGCCGCGGCCAGCAGCCGGCGGCCGAGCCCGCCGCCCTGCCGGTCCGGACGGACCACGATCCAGTACAGGTCATGGCTGGCCCGGGTGCAGGGGATGGGACCGAAGCAGGCAAAGCCGAGCAACTCGCCCGCCTCCTCGGCCAGCAGGAAATGGTAGCCGCTGGCCGCGCCCCGCGCGAGCCGCTCCTCGGCCAGTTCCGCCGCCACCTCCGCCTCCTCCCGGCTGAAGAAACCGGTGGCCGCGGCCAGGGCGTACAGCCGCGCCGGGTCCTTGGGTGTCAGTTCTTCGCGCAGCTCCAGCATCAGGCTCCGATATCGCTGTCGGCGACGATCCGGCGGACCGCCTCGGTAAAAGGAATGGCGGCCCGCTCCAGGGCGGCGCTGAAGCCGGCGTCCGGCGACAGGCAGGGATTGGCGTTGACCTCCAGGATCCACGGGGCGCCGGCCGCATCGATGCGGAAATCCACCCGGGCATACCCGTTCAGCCGAAAGATCCGCCAGCAGGCGAGCGCCAGCTGCTCGAGCCGGGCCAGCAGCGGCCCGTCCGCCGGCGGGAAGTCGAAGCTGCGCCGGGTGTGACGGCAGGCAAACGATGCCTCCGCCCACTTGGCCTGGTAGTCGAGGATGCGCGGCATGTCCGGCGGGAAGTCGTCGAAGACGATCTCCGCCGGCGGCAGCAGCTCCGGCCCGTGCGGCCCGGCGAGCAGGCCGAGGTTGCACTCGCGGCCCTCGATGTAGTGCTCGGCGAAGCAGGGCCCGCCGAGCCCGCGGGCGCGCTCCGGCAGCAACTCGCCCACCGTCCGGCCGTCGCGGCCGCGAACCAGGCTGTTCGCGTCCAGGCCGATGGAGGCGTGCTCCCACACTGACTTGACGATCCAGTCAGCTGTTCCGGCCGGCAGGTCGTCATCCCCGGGTTCCACCCAGGCGGGCACCGGCAGGCCGGCCGCCTGCAGCCAGCGCTTGGCGAGCAGCTTGTTCGAGGTGAGCAGGAGCGCATCCGCCCGGCAGCCGGTGTAGGGCACGCCCAGGCTCTCCAGGCAGGCCGGGACGAGGTGGATGAGGCGGCCGCTGCCGGCCAGACTCTCGACCAGGTTGCACACCAGTTCGGGTCGCCGCCGCCGCAATTCCGCGGCCAGCGCGGCCAGGTCGAGGTCGCAGGCGAGTTGTTCGACCCGGTGGCCCAGGGTGGTGAGCGCCCCGGCCACGGCCGCAGCCTGGTCGAGCACGTCCCGGCTGTCCGGGCTGTCGGCCGCGCTGACCCGGTCGTGGAGGATGAGCACCTGCATCACTGGTCTCCGGCCAGGCGAATGCGGGCCGAATCGACGATCCGGCGGATGAGCTCGCGGTAGGGGATGGAGCGCAGCCGGCAGATGATCGGCAGGTCCGAGTGGTCCGGATGGATGCCGGCCAGCGGGTTGACCTCGAGGAACAGCGGCCGGCCGTGGGTGTCGCAGCGCAGGTCGACCCGGCCGCCGTCGCGGCAGCCGAGTGCGCGCCAGGCGGCCAGGGCCGTGGCCTCGGCCGCGGCCACCACCGGGTCGTCCTCAGGCCGGAGCAGCCGGTAGCGGACCCGGGTGCGCCAGCCCTCCTTGTTGGCGTAGGAATAGAGGCCCGGCTCGGCCGAGTCCAGCAGCTGCACCTCGATGGTGCCGAGCACCTCGGCGCGGGCGCCGGTGCCGACAATGCCGGTGGTGAACTCGCGGCCCGGCAGGTAGGGCTCTATGAGCACCGGCTGGCAATAGCGGGCCAGGAGCTGCGCGCAGGCCGGGGCCAGCGCCTCCCGGTCGCGGACAATGGAGGCCGGGGTGATGCCCTTGCCCGTGCCCTCGGCTACCGGCTTGATGAACCAGGGCGGGGCGAAGGGGACCGCGGCCGCGTCCTCCGGCCGCTCGGCCACGAGGAAGTCCGCGGTGGCCACGCCGGCGTCGCGCACCACCCGCTTGGTCAGCCCCTTGTGCAGGGTCAGGCTGAGCACGAGCGGGTCGGAGAAGGTGTAGGGGACCTGGTACAGGT
>JAGODN010000091.1 GCA_017998195.1 Desulfobulbus sp.
ACTCGGCCTTTGCCCACAAGGGCGGCGTGCACGTGAGCGCGGTGCAGCGCAACCCGGTCACTTACGAGCACATCGCCCCGGAAAAGGTGGGCAACATGCGCCGGGTGCTCATCTCCGACCAGTCCGGCCGGGCCAACGTGCTCATGAAGGCCAAGAAGTACGGCCTGGAGATCGATGCCGACGATCCGGCCATGGCCTCCATCGTCACCGAGCTGAAAGAACTGGAAAACCGCGGCTACCAGTACGAGGCGGCCGAGGCCAGCTTCGAGCTGCTCATGCGCCGGGCGCTCGGCCTGCAGCGCGACTTCTTCACCCTGGAGGCCTTCCGGGTGATGAACCACAAGTTCGACCCGGTGCGGCCGCCCTACACCGAGGCCACCATCCGCCTGTACGTCAACGGCAACGAGGTGCACACCGCGGCCATGGGCGAGGGCCCGGTGAACGCCCTGGACCGGGCCCTGCGCAAGGCGCTCACCCGGTTCTACCCGAGCCTCGAGGACATGGAACTGGCCGACTACAAGGTGCGCGTGCTTTCCGGCGAATTCGGCACCGGCGCCAAGGTGCGGGTGCTGGTGGAGAGCAAGGACGGCACGGACAGCTGGGGCACGGTGGGTGTTTCCTACAACATCATCGAGGCCAGCTGGCAGGCCCTGGTGGACAGCATCAACTACAAGCTCATGAAGGATGAGCAGGCCGGCTGAACCCGGGACGGCGTCCTTGGATGCCGCCGCCCGCGCCGGGGACAAGCGCACGCTTGTCCTTTTTCTTTTCGGGGCGCTGATCGCGCTGCCCGGCTTTCTTCCCGTGGCCGCACCGGTCTCTGCGCCGCAGGTCTGCGTGACCACGGACCGGGAGGGCGACTGGCGGCTGTGGAGCGGCCCGGCGAACGGGGCAGGGCAGGGGGGCGACTCCTGCGCGTCCGCCGGTCCCGGGGACCGGAGCCTGGCGTTGTTCGCCGCACCCGCAGCGAACGATATGCCGCCGCACCTCGCCTTTTTTGCGGCCCAACCACTGTCCATCAACGCCGCCGATGCGACTGCCCTGGCCCTGCTGCCGGGCATCGGTCCGCGCCTGGCCGAGGCGATCGTGCAAGAACGCCGGCGGCTGGGCGCCTTTGCCGGCCCGGAAGCCCTGGAACGCGTGCCCGGTATCGGCCCGGCCACGGTGCAGCGGCTCCGGCCCCTGGTCCGATTCGAATGACCGGGGCCAAGGCGCCATTGCCCATCTCCTTCCCGGTGGTGGTGCTCGTCGGCCCGACCGCGGTGGGCAAGACCGCACTCTCCCTGCAGATCGCCACTGAGTTCGGCTGCGAGATCATCAGCATGGACTCCATGCAGGTCTACCGCGGCATGGACATCGGCACGGCCAAGGCCACCCCGGAGGAACGACGCCAGGTGGTCCACCACCTGATCGACATTCGCGACCCGGACGAGCAGTACGATGCGGCCAGCTTTGTCACCGACGCCCTAACCGCCATCCGGGCCATTGGCGAGCAAGGCCGCATCCCCCTGATCACCGGCGGCACCGGGCTCTACCTGTCCTCGCTGCTGCACGGGTTGTTCGACACCGTCCAGGGCACGGAGGCGATCAGGGCCGTTCTCCAGGAGCGGTTGCAGGCTGAGGGCAGGGAGGCGCTCCACGCCGAACTGCAGCGGCTGGACCCGGTAAGCGCGGCCCGCGTCCACCCCAACGACACCCAGCGGCTCTTACGCGGCTTGGAGATCTTCCACGCCACCGGCCTGCCCTGGTCCGAGCACCTGCAGCGGCAGCGGCAGGCAGCGCCGCCGCCGCAGTTCAGCCGCTTGCTGCTCCTGGGCCTGCGCTGCGACCGGGACCTGCTCGTCGAACGGATCAGCCTGCGCAGCCGGCAGATGATGGGCGATGCCTTTGCCGCTGAGGTGACGGGACTGCTGGCGCAGGGCTACAGTGCGGACCTGCCGTCCCTGCAGGCCATCGGGTACCGGCACATGATCGCCTGCCTGACCGGCGCCATGGACCGGGAAACCGCGACCAGGGCCTTGATCAAGGACACCCGCCGGTACGCCAAGCGGCAGATGACCTGGTTCCGGCGGTATGCGGACCTGCACTGGCATGACCTCCGGGACCTGGACGCGGCGCTGGTGGAGGCCGCCGAATTTTTCCGGACAAACAGACAGAAATAATGCCCTGTTCATCTCTTTTGTCATCATTTTTGCATGGACCCTGACACGCAACCAGGACAACAGGGCAGGGCGCTCGCCTGCCGGGCGGCACGGGAATTCAACATCCCTGTCCAACTGGCGGAAATATTGCAAAAACGTGGGTTCGATACCCTCGAAGCCCTGCGCGATTTCCTCCATCCGCAGTTGGCCATGCTGCCCGCGCCCGACACCATGAAGGGCATGTCCGAGGCGGTCGCCTGCCTGTGCGAGGCCTACCGCCGGGGGCAGACGATTTTCGTGCACGGTGATTACGATGCGGACGGGATCACGGCCACGGCGCTGCTGCTCACCTTTTTCCGGGAAACCGGCGCCCGGGCGGTGTACTACATTCCCAACCGCATGGAGGAACGGTACGGGCTGTCCAGGGGGTCCATCGACCGGCTGCTGGCGCGCCGTGGATCGGGGGAGGGCGGGGTGCTCATCACCGTGGACTGCGGCATCACCGCGGTGGACGAGGTCGAGTACGCCAACCAATGCGGCCTCCAGGTGGTGGTCACCGATCACCACGAACCCCAGGAAACCCTGCCGCCCGCCCGGGCCGTGCTCGACCCCAAACAGCGGGAGTGCGCCTTTCCGTTCTCCGAACTGTCCGGCGTGGGCGTGGCCTTTTTCCTGCTCATGGCCCTGCGCAAGGCGCTGGTGGCCGGTGGGCTGCTGGCCGGCGAAGACATGCCGAACCTGAAGAACTACCTGGACCTGGTGGCCCTGGGCACAGTGGCGGACGTGGTGCCGCTGGTCGAGGTGAACCGGGTGCTCGTTCGCGCAGGACTCGAGGTGTTGTCCGCAAAAACACGACCGGGCGTGCTTTCTCTCTGCGAACAATGCGACCTGCAGGCCGTCCCGGTGCAGGCCGAGGACATCAGCTTCAAACTGGCGCCGCGCATCAACGCCTGCGGCCGGCTGGGCGTGCCGGAACGCGGCGTGGAACTGCTGCTCGCCCGGGAACTGCACACTGCGCGCCAGGAAGCGCAGGCCCTGGAAGAGCTGAACGCGCAGCGCAAACAGCTCGAACAGCTCTGGCTGCCGGAGATCCTCGCCCAGGGCGAGGCCCAGGTGCGGGCCGGTCGCCGGGCCCTGACGATCCTGCAGGATCGGTGCCACCCCGGGGTTCTGGGTATCCTCGCCTCACGGGTGGTGGACCGCTTCGGCCGGCCGGCCATCCTGCTCACCATCGAGGAAAAGGAACAGGGGGTTGTGCGGTTGAAAGGCTCCGGGCGGTCCGTGCCGGGCATCAACCTGTTCCAGATGCTGGAGCGCAGCGCCGCCCACGTGGAGCAGTTCGGCGGCCACGCCATGGCCGTGGGGCTGACCATGGCCCACGACGACCTGGAACGGTTCGCCGAGGCCCTGCACTTGGCGGCCGGCGAACTCGCGGGGGAGGGGTCGATCCCGGCGCTGACGGCGGAGCATCACTGCATCGACCGGAGTACCCTCAACCGTGCCTTTGTCCGTGCCCTGCAGGTCATGCAGCCGTTCGGTGAAGGCAACCCGGAACCGGTGTTCCTGCTCAAGGGGGAACGGCTGCTCGAACAAAAAACCGTGAACGGCCACCTGCTGTTCCAGGTCCGGGTGAACGGCATGGTGCTGCGCGGCATCGGCTTCAACCTGGCCGAAGGGCATGGGCAACGCTCGGGCCCGGTGGACCTGTTCTTCAAGATCAAGAAGACCTGGTTCCGGGGCAGTGAACGGGATCAGCTGCAGGCCATCCACCTGGCCGGCCCAGTCCCAACCCCCTGAAATATTTGCCTGTCTAAAACTTAACATAATATATATTATGCGACATAAAGTATGAGCCGAAATCCCGGGGGCGCCGGGCCTGGCGCGTCGGGCCTGTCGGCATCGACCCGCGGAATCGGCCGGATCCAGCGGAACCTCCCGGCGCCACCATCGTGTCGCCTTCCTTCCACCATTCTTTTGACGAGTTGCCCATGAATCACGACATCTATCAGGAGCCCCTGGTGTCCCGCTACACCAGTCGGGAGATGCAGGAACTGTTTTCCGAGCGGTTCAAGTTCACCCACTGGCGCCGTTGCTGGGTGGCCCTGGCCGAGGCCCAGCACGAACTCGGCCTGGCCGCGGTGACCGCGGACATGGTCGCCGAGTTGAAGGCCCACGTGGACGATATCGACTACGATCTGGCCCGGGCCAAGGAACGCGAGATCCGCCACGATGTCATGGCGCACGTGTTCGCCTACGGTCAACAGTGCCCGCTGGCCGAGCCGATCATCCACCTGGGCGCCACCTCGCAGTTCGTGGTCTGCAACACCGACCTGCTCATCCAGAAGCGCGCGCTCGCCCTGGTCAAGCGGGCGCTGGTCAAGGTCATTGCCAATCTCGCTGATTTTGCAGAGAAACACAAGGATCTGGCAACGCTCGGCTTCACTCACTACCAGCCGGCCCAGCCGACCACGGTGGGCAAGCGGACCACCCTCTACCTCCAGGATCTGCTCATGGACCTGGACTACGTGGAGCAGCTGGAAGGCCAGATCAAGGCCCGCGGCGCCAAGGGCACGGTGGGCACCCAGGCCACCTTCATCGAGCTGTTCAACGGTGACCACGCCAGGGTGCGCGAGCTGGACCGGCGGGTGGCGGAGAAGATCGGCTTTGACCAGGTGTTCGCAGTCACCGGCCAGACCTACCCGCGCAAGCTCGACATGAAGATCGCCGAAACCCTGGCCGGCATCGCCGCCTCGGCGCACAAGTTCGCGGTGGACCTGCGGCTCTTGTCCAACCTGAAGGTGCAGGAGGAGCCGTTCGAGAGCAAGCAGGTGGGCAGCTCGGCCATGGCCTACAAGCGCAACCCCATGCGCAGCGAGCGGATGACCGGGCTGGCCCGCAAACTCATGGGGCTTCCCGCCAACTTCGCCGCCACCGCGGCCAACCAGTGGTTCGAGCGCACCCTGGACGACTCGGCCATCCGCCGCATGGACCTGGCCCAGGCCTTCCTGCTCAGCGACGCGATCCTCAAGCTGTACATCAATATTACCGCTGATATGGTCGTCTACCCGAAGCAGATCGAAAAGCACCTGCTTGCCGAGCTGCCCTTCATGGCCACGGAAAAGATCCTCATGGCCTGCGTGGAACGGGGCAAGAGCCGCCAGGAGATGCACGAGGTGATCCGCGAGCATTCCGTGGCCGCGGGGCTGGATGTGAAGAACCAGGGGTTGGACAACAACCTGCTGGCGCGGTTGGCGGATGATCCGCGGGTGCCTTTCGATCAGCACGAACTGCGCGCCATGGTCAGTGATTTCCAGCAGTTCACCGGTCGGGCGGCCGAGCAGACCGACGAGTTCCTGGCCGAGGTGGTCCGGCCGGTGCTCGCTCGCTACAGCGACCTGGGCGGCGACATCGACGCCAGCCTGCAGGTATGAACCCGGGGCCCGGGATGTCGCCCCCGGGTGCGCCCCGCCTGCCGCGCAGCCTGGAAGTGTTCCTGCGCATCCGGCCGGAGCGGATCAGCTGGCTGCGCTTTCTGCTCGAAGGCTACGACGGCCTGGCCGTGCTCACCACCCTGTCCGCCGCGGAGGGGCTGGTGCGGCTGCGGCTGTTGGACTGCGCCCTGGTCGAGACCATGCGCCTGCTGGCGGCGGTTGCCGGCGACTTGTCCCGGAAGAATGAAGCATCACTTTGAATTTTTGTTGTATTTTATTGAAATATCGTTATTATGAACAAAAAACTCTACATCCGCACCTATGGCTGCCAGATGAACGAGCGGGATTCGGAGATCGCCGAACAGCTGCTGGCCCTGGAAGGCTACGGCCCCACCGACGATCCCGACGAGGCGGATGTGATCCTCATCAACACCTGCTCCATCCGCGAAAAGGCGGCCCAGAAAGTGTACAGCCTGCTCGGCCAGCTGCGCACTGCCAAGGCGAACAAGCCGTCCCTGCTCATCGGCGTGGCCGGCTGCGTGGCCCAGCAGGACGGCGAACAGATGGCCGCCCGCATGCCGCACGTGGACCTGATCGTGGGCACCCAGCAGATCCACCGGCTGCCCGAGATGCTCGACCGGCTGCGCCGCCGCGAGACCGGCCGGGAGATCGCCACGCACCTGGACGCCTCCTTCACCATCCCGGCCTTCCAGAAGCTGCTCATCGACGCCCCGCCCTCCCCTGCCGCGGACAGCTGCCGGCGGTTCGTGACCATCATGCAGGGCTGCAACAATTTCTGCAGCTACTGCGTGGTGCCGGGCACCCGGGGCCGCGAGATCAGCCGGCCGGTGGCGGACATCCTCGAGGAGGTCGACATCCTGGTCAGCCAGGGGGTCCGCGAGGTCACCCTGCTCGGCCAGAACGTCAACTCCTACGGCCGCACCAACCCGGTGGCCGACACCCCGGTGGACTTCCCTGCCCTGCTGCGGCGGGTGGCGGCCACGCCCGGCCTGCGCCGGCTGCGCTTCACCACCTCCCACCCCAAGGATCTGGGCCCGGACCTGATGCAGTGCTTCGCCGATCTCGATATCCTCTGCCCGCACTTCCATCTGCCGGTGCAGTCCGGGTCCGACGCGGTGCTCATACGCATGAACCGCCACTACACGGTGGCCGAGTATCTCGACAAGGTGGCGGCCCTGCGCCGCCTCCGGCCGGACATCGCCCTGGCCACGGACGTGATCGTCGGCTTTCCCGGCGAGACCGACGAGGATTTCCAGGGGACCATGGACCTCCTGAACACGGTCCGCTTTCACAGCTCCTTCTCCTTCCGTTACTCTGACCGGCCGCACACCCGTTCCGCCGACTTCACCGACAAGGTGGACGAGCGGGTCAAGCAGGAGCGGCTCGCCGCCTTCCAGGCCCGCCAGAACGAGATCAGCCTGGAGCACAACCAGGCGCTGGTGGGTTGCGAGGTGGAAATCCTGGTCGAGGCGGTGGAGGGCGCGGACGCCAAGGGCCGCACCGCGACCAACCACATCGTTCATTTCCCGGCCGGACCGCAGCCGCCCGCACCCGGCGACCTGGTGCAGGCGCGCGTCCTGCACGCGGGCATGCACGCCCTCAAGGGCGAACTGGTTCGATAATCGCCCTCCTCCATCACCTGAGCTCTTGCCATGATCGACCTGCACACCCATACCTTTTTCAGTGACGGTGCCCTGGTGCCGGCGGAACACGTACGCCGGGTCGAGGTGCTCGGCTACACGGCCATCGCCATCACCGACCACGCCGACAGCTCGAACATCCATTTCCTCATCCCCAACCTGCTGCGCGCGGCCCGCGACCTGAACCGGGTCAACCGTACCCGGCTGATCGTGGGCGTGGAACTCACCCACGTGCCTCCAAGCCTGATCGCTCCGCTGGCGCGTGAGTCGCGGGCGCTCGGCGCGCAAATGATCGTGGTGCACGGCGAGACCCCGGTGGAGCCGGTGCAGCCCGGCACCAACCTAGCCGCCCTGGAGGCGGAGGTGGATGTGCTCGCCCACCCCGGGTTCATCACCGAGGCTGAGGCACGGCTCGCCGCCGAAAAGAACATCCTGCTCGAACTCTCCGGCCGCAAGGGCCACAGCCTGACCAACGGCCACGTGGCGCGCATGGCCCAGCGCTTCGGCGCGCCGCTCGCCATCAATGCGGACGCGCACGCGCCGGGTGATTTTCTCACTGCGGAGATGGCGGAAAAGGTCGGCCTGGGCGCGGGCCTTGATGCGGCCGGTTACGAGCAGGTGCGGCGCAACATGACCGAACTCGTCGAACGAATAAAAAAACTGTAAAAGAGCAGGTTAAAGAGTAAACCCAACCCATCGGCTGACATGGACTACCAGGGCACCATCTACCGGCCGCCGAGCGAGGCGAGCAGCATCCTCCTGCAGGTGACCACCGGCTGCTCCCACAACAAGTGCAGCTTCTGCGGCATGTACAAGGGCCAGCGGTTCACCCTCAAGGACGAGGCCACCGTGCTGGCGGACATCGACTACGCGGCCCGCCATTTTCCCCACGCCCGGCGGCTCTTCCTCTGCGACGGCGACGCCCTGATCCTGCCCCAGAAACGGCTGGACGACCTGCTCAGCCGCATCCGCGAGCAGCTGCCGCGGGTCGAACGGGTGGGCATCTACGCGAACACCAAAAACCTGCGCGCCAAGAGCGTGGATGACCTCAAGGCCCTGCGGCAGCTGGGGCTGGGCATCGTCTACATGGGGTTGGAGAGCGGCGATGATGCAACGCTCGCCGCCATGCACAAGGGCGCAGACGCGGCCGAGATGATCGCGGCCGGCCGCAAGGTGCGCGAGGCCGGTCTGCCGCTGTCACTCACCGTGCTGCTCGGCATTGCCGGCGAGGAGCGCTCGCTCGAACATGCCGAGGCCACCGGCCGGGTGCTCACCGCCATCGACCCGGAATACGTGGGCGCGCTCAGCCTGATGCTCGAGCCGGGCACCAGCCTGTACGCGGACTGGCAGGCCGGCCGCTTCGTCCCGCCCGGGCCGCTGGGGATCCTTTGTGAGCTGCGCGCCATGATCGCTGCCACCACCCGGAGCCGGGGCCAGTTCCACGCCA
>JAGODN010000092.1 GCA_017998195.1 Desulfobulbus sp.
GGTGCCCTCCTGCACGAGCACCGTGGCCACCGGGCCGCGGCCCTTGTGCAGCTGGGCCTCGATCACCGTGCCCCGGGCCTTGCGGCTGGGGTCGGCGCTCAGTTCGAGGATCTCCGCCTGCAACTGTATCGATTCGAGCAGGTTCTCGATCCCGAGCCCCTTCTTGGCCGAGGTCTCGCAGTAGATCGTCTGCCCGCCCCAGGCCTCGGGGATGAGGCCGAAATCGCTCAGTTCGCGCCTGACCCGCTCCGGGTCGGCGCCGTCCTTGTCGATCTTGTTGACCGCGACCACGATCGGCACGCCGGCGGCCTGCGAGTGGGCGATGGCCTCCTTGGTCTGGTCCATGACGCCATCGTCCGCGGCCACCACGAGCACGACGATGTCGGTGACCTTGGCACCGCGCGAGCGCATCTCGGTGAAGGCCGCGTGGCCGGGGGTATCGACGAAGGTCAGGTCACCGGCCGGCCCCTGCACGTGGTAGGCGCCGATGTGCTGGGTGATGCCGCCCGCCTCGCCGGCGACCACGTCGGTCTTGCGGATGGCGTCGAGGATCGAGGTCTTGCCGTGGTCGACATGGCCCATGACCGTGACCACCGGCGGCCGGGGCAGGGCCTCGCCGCCCTGTTCGGCCTCCTGTTCCTGCAGGGCCTCCACTTCCAGTTCCTCGGTCATGGCCTGCTCGACCTCGTAGCCGAAATCGGCGGCGACCAGGGCCGCGGTCTCCACGTCCAGGGCCTGATTGAGGGTGGCGAGCACGCCCAGTTTCATCAGGGCGGCGATCACCTCGCTGGCCTTGACGCCCATGCGCTTGGCCAGGTCGCCGACGCTGATGGTCGCCACCACCTTGATCCGCTTCTTGATCGCCTTGGTCTCGGCCACCACCTGCGCGGCCAGTTCCTTGCGGGCGGCGTCCTTCTTCTTCTTGCCCTTGCGCGGACGGAGCACATCGCCGTCGTCGCCGATGAAGTCGACCCGGTCGCGGCCCTTGCGGGCGCCCTTGGCGCCTTTCTTGCCGAGGGCGTCGTCATCGCCCGGGCCGCCCACCCGCTTGGTCTTCTTCTTGCCCTTGGCGTCCACCCGGCCGGCCTCGTCCTTGGGAGCCGGGACATCCAGGCCGACCGGCGGGCCGCCGGCAGGTCGTGCCGGCCGCACCGGTCGCCGGGCAACCGGCTTGGGCCGCTTCTCGGGCATGGGAATGACCACCCGGCCGACCACCTTGGCCAATGGCTTGGGCCGGGCCGCCTCTTCAGCTGCGCCCTCGTCGGCCGCTTCCGCCTGGTCGGCCAGCGGCGCACTCTCGTCCGCCTCGCCGGCGGGGGGCGCGGCCCCGGCCTCCTCCGCGGCCTCCACGGACGGCTCCGCCTCCCGGTCCCCGGCCGCCGTGGCCGCTGCGGGCTGCTCAACCCGGGTCTCGATCTCCGCCTCTTCCGGCTCTTCGGCCGGGGGCGGCATCTCGAGATCACGCAGCTGTTCCTGCACCCGGGCCTCCATGGCCTCGGTCTCGGCCTCCAGGGCCTGGGCCTCGACCTCCTCCTGCTTGCGGGCCGCCTCTTCCTTTTCGGCGCGGGAACGCCGGCGGATGACCGTCGCGCCCCTGGCCGGGGCCGGCTCGGCCGGGCGGCCGCGCAGGCCGATGCGTCCGTCCGCGGTCACGGCGACGCCTTCCCCAAGAATCTTCTTGCGAATGTCCGTTGCCATATCCTCGTCCACGCTCGAACTGTGACTCGCGACCGGGTACCCCATCGCGATGAGCTTATCCGCCAGTTCCTTACTTTTCAGACCGAATTCCTTTGCCAGGTCGTACACTCGAACCTTGCTCATCTAACGCTCCCTTCGCCCCTGTCACTCGCCAAGCCCGGCCTGTTCAGCCCGCTTGCAGGATCTTTCTGTTTTTTGCCAACCGCCCGCGGCAGACGGCCGCATCACAGCAGTACACGCCCCGGCCGGGCATGGTGCGCAGCCGGTCCTCGCTCAGGCAACCGCCGGCGACGACGAATCGCACCAGTTCCGCCTGCGGGCCCCTGCGGCCGCAGCCGCGGCAGGTCCGCTCCGGCATATGCCCCCTGCGGGTCACTCCTGGTCGTCCGCCGGTGTTTCCGGACCGGCCTCGGCCTCGTCGGCCGGGGCGGTATCCGCCGCCGGAGGTTCGACCGCCGCCGGCTCACCGGCCGCCGGTTCCGCCGGCGCCAGTGCCCGCGCCGCCGCCTGCAGGGCCTGCGCCCGCTCCGGGTCCACCCGGGCCACGGTCATCAGTTCCTCGGCATCCATGGCGGCCAGCGCCTGCGGCGTGCTGACGCCGGCGGCGAACAACCGGTCGGCCAGGGCCTCGTCCACGCCCTCGACCGCAACCAGGTCGCGGTAGGCCGGGTTTTCCAGGTTGTTGTAGCGCTGCTCGCTCTTCACGTCGATCTTCCAGCCGAGCAGGCGCGAGGCCAAGCGCACGTTCTGCCCCTGGCGGCCGATGGCCAGCGACAGCTGGTCGTCCGGCACCACCACGAGCAGGGCCTTGCGCTCCTCCTCGACGATCACCATGGACACCTCGGCCGGCGCCAGGGCGTTGTACACGTACTTGGCCGGGTCCGGGCTCCACGGAACGATGTCGATGCGCTCGCCCTGCAGTTCCTGGACCACGTTCTGCACCCGCGAGCCCTTGAGGCCGACGCAGGCGCCCACCGGGTCGACGTCCGACTCGATCGAGGAAACCGCGATCTTCGCCCGGAACCCGGGTTCGCGGGCCGCGCCCATGATCTTGACGATGCCCTCGGCGATCTCCGGCACCTCCATCTCGAACAGCTTGATGAGGAACTCGTTGCAGGTGCGGCTGAGGATCAGCTGGGCGTCGCGGAAGCGGCCGGCCTCGCGGGCGTCGCGGCGCACCTCCTGCAGGTAGGCGCGGATGCGGTCGCCCTGCTTGTAGGAGCGCTTGGGAATCTGTGCGTCCCGGGGCAGGACCGCGTCGGTGCGCCCCAGGTTGATGATCATGTCGCCGCGCTCGAACCGCTGGACGATGCCGTTGACGATCGACCCTTCGCGGTCGCGGTACATGTCGTAGATGACGTCGCGCTCGGCGTCGCGCATGCGGTGGATGATCACCTGCTTGGCCGACTGGGCGGCGATGCGGCCGAGATCGGCGATATTGTCGAGCTTTTCGCCGACATCGTCGTCCAACTCGAACTCCGGATCCAGTTTGCGGGCATCCTCGAGCGAGATCTCGGTCTCTTCGTCGAGCACCTCGTCCACCACCGTCCGGTACTGAAACACCTCGACCTCGCCCAACTCGTCGTTGAACTGCACCTCGATTTCCCGCCGGCTGCCGTACTTCTTGCGCACCGCAGCGCTGACCGCGTCCTCGATGGCGCTGATCAAGAGCGACCGGTCGATCCCCTTGTCCCTGCAGATCTGGTCGAGAATCCGTTTCAGATTTTCCGTTCCAACCATCATCGTCCTCTACTCCAACTCCGGCATTCACTGCCGCTAGGTGTCCGGCCCGGCAGGCTGCCGGACCCATGCCGGCGCCGCGCTTACAGCGTCAGCCGCGCCTTGGCGATATTGTTCATCTCCAGGGAAACCATCCCCCCTTCCGTCTCCAGCAGGACCGTCTCCCCCTCCAGGCCGCGCAGCGTGCCGACGAGCACCCGCTGCCCGGCCAGCGGCTCGCGCAGCTTGATGCGCGCCAGCCGGCCCGTGTAGCGGGTGAAGTCCGAGTCTTTTTTCAGGGGCCGCTCCAGCCCCGGGGAGGAAACCTCCAGGGTGTAGGCGTGGTCGATCAGGTCCTCGACTTCGATGCGGGCGCCGATTTCCCGGCTGGCCGCGGCGCAGTCGTCGATGGTCACCCCGCCCTCGCGGTCGATGAAGAAGCGAACCACCCAGCCGTGCCCTTCGCGGCGGTACTGAATCTCCACCAACTCCGGGCCCATGTCGGCCAGGAGCGGTTCGGCAAAGCCCTGAATGGCCGCCTGCAGTCGATCGCTCGCCCCTTCCACCTGTCCGTCCATCACTCCCCTGCCCGGCCCTGCCCTGTGGGCGAGGGCGCCCGTGGTCGATAAAAAAAAAAGCGGGCAGAGCCCACTTTCACCTGCGCTGAAGTGTCTTCCAGCGCTCTCAGCATCCGGCCCCGGCACGACCCGCGGGCCCCCGGAACCTGTCCGCCTTGCGGTTTGGAGCGGGCAACGGGGTTCGAACCCGCGACCCCAAGCTTGGGAAGCTTGTGCTCTGCCAACTGAGCTACACCCGCTCACGATCCCTGCGAAGAGACCCTTATGTAAAGGATCAGCCGGTAATTGTCAAGCAACAACAAAATGATGGCCGGCACTTTCTCCGCTCCGGCAAGGCGTTCGGCCGGGTCCGGCCACGGCCGGCAAGCCGCCCCGAACCATGCCGCAGGCCGGCCGAAAAGCCCTCGGCCGAGGCCATAACACCCTTGTCTCACAAGGGAAAAGCCCTGCTTTACAGATCAACCAGGTGGTGTATAATCGCGCCCATGGACATCATCACCAGCCACATCGGCGCCGATTTCGACAGCCTGGCGGCCATGATCGCCGCCAAGCGGCTCTACCCGGAGGCCGAGCTGGTGTTCCCCGGGTCGCAGGAAAAATCGGTCCGCGACTACCTCGCCCAGGAATTCCGCAACATCTACGAATTCAAGAAGATCCGCCACGTCGACCCGGACCGGGTGGACCGGCTGATCATCGTCGACACCCGCCTGGCCGAGCGCATCGGCCGGATGAGCGACTGCCTGCAGAACCCGCGGGTGCGCGTCCACCTCTACGACCACCACCCGGCCAGCGCCGACGACCTGCACGGCGAGTTGGAGCGGATCGAGCCCTTCGGCGCCACCACCACCATCTTCGTCCGCCTCTTCCAGGAGCAGGGCATCGTGCCCACCGCTGCGGAGGCCACCCTGATGGCCCTGGGCATCTACGAGGACACCGGCAGCTTCCTCCACTCCTCCACCTGCCCCGAGGATCTCTCCGCCGCGGCCTGGCTGCTGGGCCACGGCGCCAACCTGGACATCGTCACCCAGTTCGTCTCGCGGGAGCTGTCCGCGGAGCAGATCAGCCTCATCGGCCAACTGCAGGAGCAGGCGGTCGCCTACGTGATCCGCGGCATCAGCGTGGTGATCAGCAAGCTCACCCTGGACGACTACGTGGACGACTTCTCGGTGCTCGTCCAGCGGCTGATGGTGATGGAGAACATCGACGTGCTGTTTGCCCTGTTGAGCATGGGCGAGCGCACCTACCTGATCGCCCGCAGCCGCATCCCCGAGGTCAACGCCGGCGCCGTGGCCCGCGAATTCGGCGGCGGCGGTCACGCCTCGGCCGCGGCCGCCACCATCCGCGAGCTGACCATCGCCGAGGCCGAGGAACGGCTGGTCGGGGTGCTCCACCAGCAGATCCGCGCCAAGGAGGTGGCCGGCGAGCTGATGAGCGCGCCGGTGATCTACGTCACCCCGGAGGTGACCATCGACCAGGCCAACAGCCTGATGACCCGCTACAACGTCACCGTGCTGCCGGTGGTGCGCACCGGCGGCAACCCGGAGAGCGGCCGCCAGCCCGAGGGGTTCCTCGGCATGATCTCCCGGCGGGTGGCGGAAAAGGCCATCTTTCACAAGCTCGGCCAGCTGCCCGTGGCCGACTACATGACCACCGAGGTCGCCACCCTGCCGGAGAGCGGCACGCTGGCCGACATCCAGAAGCTGATCATCAGCCACCGCCAGCGGCTCATCCCGGTGGTCCGCGGCGAGAGCCTGATGGGGGTGATCACCCGCACCGACCTGCTCGGCCTCTTGGTCAACGACCCGGCCACCCTGGGCAGCGATGTGCTGCGCGGCGACGAACGACCGTCGGTGGAGCGCACCCGCAACCTGGCCAACGTCATGACTCAGGTGCTGCCGCGGGCGACCATCGTCCTGTTGCGCGAGATCGGCGAGGCCGCGGCCCGACTGCACTATCACGCCTACGTGGCCGGCGGTTTCGTCCGCGACCTGCTCCTGCACGTGCCGAACACCGACATCGACGTGGTCATCGAGGGCGACGGCATCCGCTTCGCCAAATTCCTGGCCGAACAGCGCCACGGCACGGTGCACACCCACGAGAAGTTCGGCACCGCCACGGTGATCTTCCCCGACGACACCCGGGTCGACGTGGCCACTGCCCGGCTCGAGTACTACGAGCACCCGGCGGCCCTGCCGACCGTGGAGCACAGCTCGATCAAGCTCGACCTCTACCGTCGCGACTTCACCATCAACGCCATGGCCGTGCACCTCAACCCGGAGCGGTTCGCCACCCTGGTCGACTACTTCAACTGCCAGAACGACCTCAAGGAGCGGCGCATCCAGGTGCTGCACAACTTAAGCTTCGTCGAGGACCCCACCCGCATCTTCCGCGCCGTCCGTTTCGAGGGACGGCTCGACTTCACCATCACCCGCCACACCGAGAAGCTCATCAAGAACGCGGTGCAGATGAACCTGTTCAACCGCGCCAGCGACCCGCGGTTCTTCCACGAACTCAAGCTGATCCTGTCCGAGAGCAACCCCACCCCGGCGCTCCGCCGGCTGGACAGCTTCAAACTCTTCCCCTTCCTCTGGCCGGACCTGCGGCCCAACCTGAAGATCGACCGCCGCTTCCTCCACTTCCTCACCCAGGCCCACGGCGCCCTCTCCTGGTTCCACCTGCTCTACCTGGGGGACCGGGTGGAGCACTGGATGGTCTACCTGCTGGCGATCATGAGCCGGTCGCGCACCAAAGAGCTGATCAGCTTCTGCGACCGGTTCGACCTGCCCCCCCGCCAGCGGCGCAAGCTCATCCGCGAGAAGAACGGAGCCGAGCGCATCGCCCAGGAGATGCAGAAACGCTCCCACCTCAAGCCGAGCGAGATCTACTGGCTGCTCGGCGAACTGGAGAACGAGGGACTGCTCTACCTGATGACCATCGCCCGCAAGCGCTACATCCAGAAGGCGGTGTCGCTCTACGTGACCAGCCTGCGCCAGGTGGCGCCGCTCGTCGACGGCGAGGACCTGAAAGCCATGGGCTACCTGCCGGGACCGCAGTTCCGGGTGATGCGCAACCACCTGATCGAGGTCCAGCTGGACGGCGAGGTCACGGACCGGGACCAGGCCATGGCCTTCCTGCGCGGCCACTACCCGCCGGAGGCGCCGCTGGACCGCTGACGGTCGTTTTTTCCTCGCTTTTCGCCGGCCGTTCCTTATTTTCTTCTCAGCGGCTCGCGCCCGCACCGTGCCACAGCGCAGTACCCACCCTTTTCCCGGAGCCCCTGCCGACGCATGAACATCGATATTCCGAGCCTCGTCCAGCAGCTGGCCATCCAGCTGCCGCCCCTGCTCTTTGCCCTGACCGTGCACGAACTGGCGCACGGCTGGGTGGCCTTCCGCCTCGGCGACCCCACCGCCAAGCTGGCCGGCCGGCTGACCATGAACCCGCTCAAGCACCTCGACCCGCTGGGCGTGCTCGCCTTTGTCATCATGAAGATCGGCTGGGCCAAGCCGGTGCCGGTGGATCCCCGCTATTTCCGCAACCCGCAGAAGGACATGCTGCTCGTCGCCCTGGCCGGGCCCGGCTCGAACGTGCTGCTCGCCATTGCCAGCGCGCTCCTGGCCCGGGTGCTGGTGAGCGTGCCGGTGCTGCCGCTGTTCGTGCTCCAGCCGCTGGTCGGCATGCTCGTGGCCAGCGTCTGGATCAACATCATGCTGGCCGTGTTCAACATCATCCCCATCCCGCCGCTGGACGGTTCCAAGGTGCTCATGGGCGTGCTCCCGCCCGAGGCGGCGCGCAGCTTCGCCCGCATCGAGCCGTTCGGCTTCTTCATCCTCCTCGCCCTGTTCTACACCGGCGTCATTGGCGCGCTCATCCTGCCGATCATCCGCTTTTCCAACAACCTGCTGCTGGGATAAAAAAAACGGATCCGGGACATCCCGGATCCGTTGTCGGACAGCCGCTGACCGGTCTGGTCTAGAAACTGTAGGCCAAGCCGACGGTGAGCAGGTGCGCGGCCGACTCGTCGAAGGTGCCGTGGACCGTGCCGTTGTTCACCGAACGACTCTTCTTATGGTCGTAGAGGTAGCCCACGCCCAGCTGCATGGCGTCGGTGGCCTTGTAGCGCACGCCGAACGAGTAGATGATCGCGTCCGAGTCGGGCAGTTCGAAGCCGACCGTGGACTCGGGCGCCGGGGTCTCGTCGTAGGCGATGCCGGCCATCAGGGTGAAGCGGTTTTGCAGGTCGTACTCGGCGCTCAGGCGCAGGGCGTCGGAATCCTCCCAGTGCTTGTCCTTGGCGCTGTCAAAGGCCATGAACAGCACCGGGTTGGCCAGCGGCGCGGGATAGGTGAAGTCCAGGTACTCGTAGTCGGACCAGAAGGTGCGGTCGTACTCCAGCTCCACCGTCAGCTGGTCGGTGAAATCGTAGGCGGCGGCCACCGCGAGAATGGCCGGCAGCGGGATCTCCACGCCGGTGTCGCCGGAGTAGAAGCCGGGCCCGGCCGAGGTGCGCAGGGTGGCGTCGCCCTCGACCCCCAGGTCCACCTCACTGCGGTAGGTGACGCTCAGGTTCAGCCGCTCCACCGGTTTGACCGTGAGCGCCAGGTTGTAGCCCGCCTCCCAGGCGTCGCCTTCCATGTCGCGGGCGGCGGTGACGCCCGGGGCCACCTGGCCGGCG
>JAGODN010000093.1 GCA_017998195.1 Desulfobulbus sp.
GCCCATGTCGCCGGCCTGGCCGGCGACATGGGCTGGCTGAAGAGCCTGATCGTTCCCTTCACCTTTCTCATGGTCTACCCGATGATGGTGACGCTCAATATCCGCGAGGTGTTCTCCGGCGGTGATGTGCGCGCCCAGGTGATCACCCAGCTGGTCAACTTCGCCGTGGTCCCTTTCCTCACCTACGGCGTGGGCCTGGTCTTCTTCCGCGACCAGCCCTACCTGCTGCTCGGCCTGCTGCTCGCCGGCCTGGTGCCCACCAGCGGCATGACCATCAGCTGGACCGGGTTCGCCAAAGGGAACGTGGCCGCGGCGGTGAAGATGACCGTGATCGGCCTGACGCTCGGCTCCCTGCTCACCCCGATCTACGTCCAGGTGCTGCTCGGCGCCAGGGTGGCCATGGACATGGGGGCGGTGTTCGGCCAGATCGTGCTCATCGTCTTCCTGCCCATGGCGCTCGGCTACGCCACCCAGCGGTTCCTGGTCGGCCGCTACGGCAAGGAGATGTTCGCCCGGCGGATCGGCCCGCGTTTTCCCGCCCTGTCCACGCTGGGCGTGCTCGGCATCGTCTTCATCGCGCTCGCCCTCAAGGCGCAGACCATCGTCGCCGCGCCGGCCCTGCTGGTGCAGATTTTGGTGCCGCTGGTGCTCATCTACGCGGCCAACTTCACCCTCAGCACCCTGCTCGGGCGGACGCTCCTGCCCCGCGGCGACGCCATCGCCATGGTCTACGGCACGGTCATGCGCAACCTGTCCATTGCCCTGGCCGTGGCCATAAACGCCTTTGGCGCCAGGGGTTCGGATGCCGCCCTGGTGGTGGCCCTGGCCTACATTATCCAGGTCCAGTCCGCAGCCTGGTACGTGCGCCTGACCGAGCGGCTGTTCGGCCCGGCGCCGGCACCGGCCGAGAGCCCGGGTCCGCCGGCCGGCCGCTGACCGCATCCCGATTGTCACCCCGCAACCTCAACCCCAGGAGAAGCACCATGCAGAAAGGAGACCAACTCGTCATCGTCGGCTGCAGCGGTTCCGGCGGCCCCATGGCCATGATGTCGCGCAAGCTCATGCCGGACATCGACATCACCGTTGTCCGCAAGGAGGAATTTTTCATCGTCCGTTGAGCCCTGCCCCACGTTGCAGCCGGTCTGGCTGCCAGCAAAGGTGTCGTTGTTCCGGACAAAATGCTCACTGATCAGCATATCACGGTCCTCCACAACGAGGTGACGGCTATCGACCGCGCCGCGAAAACCGTGACCCTGGCCGACGGCCGGAAGCTGCCGTACACCAAGCTCTACCTGGCCACCGGCTCGAGTTCGTTCGTGCCGCCCATCGAAGGCCGCGACCTGCAGGGGGTCATGACCCTGCGCGGCCTGCCCGATGCCGAACGCATCAGGGAGCACCTGGCCGCCGGGAAAACCAGGAACATCGTCTTCATCGGCGCCGGCTTCATCAGCATGGAAGCCGCCACCCTGCTCGCCGAGCAGCACGCCGGCGCCTACACCATCACCATCGTCGAACTCATGGACCGGCCGCTGCCGCTCATGCTCGATGGGGACATGAGCGCGGTGGTGCGCGCCTACCTGGAGGAGAAAGGGCTCCGGTTCCGCACCGGCGAGAAGGTGGAGCGCATCGTCGGCATGGACGGCCGGGTGACCGGCGTGCAGCTCGCCTCGGGCGAGACCCTGGACGCGGACATGGTCTTCCTGAACGTCGGCGTTCGCCCGAACACCCAGCTGGCCGTTGACGCGGGCCTGGAGATGGCCAAATTCGGCATCAGGGTGAACACCTTCCAGGAGACCTCGGATCCGGACATCCTCGCCGGCGGCGACTGCGTGGAGAAATGCAACTTCCTCACCAAAAAACCGGCGCCCGGCCAGCTGCGCGGCCCGGCGGTGGTCCAGGGGCGGCTCGCGGCCAAGCGGCTGGCCGGCTACGACATCGAGTTCCCGGGCGTGCTCGATGCCGGCGGCTGCAAGATGTTCGACCTGACCATCACCGCCACCGGCTTCACCGAGGAGAACGCGGCCCGCGAGGGTTTTGCGACCGTGAGCGCAGTGGTGGATTCGCGCTCCAAGCACGCCATGATTCCGGGGGTCAAGCCGTGGAAACTCAAGCTGGTGTTCGACCGGGCCAGCGAACGGCTCATCGGTGGCCAGATCGTCAGCCACACGGTGACCATGGCCCGGGAGATCGACGCGGTCACCGCCTTCATCCTTGGCGGCAAGACCGTCCGTGACCTGACCACCTTCACCTCCGCCTGCAACCCGGACATCTCGTCCGAGCCGAGCGCGGAGCCGATCACCATCGCCGCCGAACAGGCGCTGCAGAAGCTGAAACAAGGCTGACGCGCCCCTCTTCCGACTGCCGGCGGACTCCGCCCTCCTTCACCGGGAATCCCCCCGGTACCCCGGGAGTCCGCCGGCAGCGGTTTCCGCGGCCGCCCTTGCGGCCGGCCCGGCCCGCGCCGGGTTCTCCGGTTGACCCGGGGGCGGTGCGCCGCTATAGTCCGGGACCATTCCGCCCCTGTTTCCGGCCCGGAGAGTCCCATGCACCGCCTGTTCCCGCTCCTGCTGCTCGTCTTCATCGCCGCCCCGCTGCACGCCGGCGTGCTCAAAATCGGCACCCTGCACATCGAGGACGCGGTGCCCCTGTTCCTGGCCGAGCGCGAAGGCTTCTTCCGCGAGGCCGGCGTTCCGGTGGAGCTGATTCCCTTTCAGAGCGCCCTGGAGCGCGACAGCGCCCTCACCGCCGGGGCCATCGACGGCGCCATCACCGACCCGGTGGGCGCGCTGCTCCTGGACCAGGGCCGCGGCCTGCTGCGCCTCACCGCCCTCTGCCTGGGCGCCACCCCGGCCGAGGGGCCGTTCGCCATCCTGGCCGCGCCGAACAGTCCGCTGCGCACGGTGGACGACCTGAAAGGGGTGGAGGTGGCGGTGAGCCGGGCCACCATCATCGACTACGTCACCGACCGGCTGCTCGCCGGGCACGGCTTCACCGCGGCCGAGCGGCGCACCATCGACATCAAGAAGATGCCCATCCGCCTGCAGATGCTGCTCGGCAGCCAGGTGCAGGCGGCCACCCTGCCCGAGCCGCTGGCCGCCATCGCCATGGGCCGCGGGGCGCGGCTGCTCCTCTCGGATGCGGACAGCGACGTGAGC
The DNA here is from genome assembly GCA_017998195.1 of Desulfobulbus sp. Classification (GTDB taxonomy): domain Bacteria; phylum Desulfobacterota; class Desulfobulbia; order Desulfobulbales; family Desulfobulbaceae; genus Desulfobulbus. Next base: position 3,156 of record JAGODN010000093.1, read on the forward strand.
CTGTCGCAGACCGTGTTCGCCTTCCGTCGGCCGGTGCTGGCCGAGCGCAAGCCCGAGGTGGCCGCCTTCTTCGCCGCCCTCGGCCGGGCGGTGCGCCTGATCAACACCGAGCCGGAACGTTTTCGGCCGCTGTTTGTCGACAAGGGCCGCATCCCCGCGGACCTTGCCGCCACCTACCCGATTCCCGCCTACCCCGAGCCCGCGCCCTTTCCCCGGGAGCTGTACACGCCGGTGAGCGACTGGCTGGCCGAACGCCGGCTCACCCCGCCGCTTGCCTACGAGCAGCTGGTGGACCGGGACTTCCTCGCCCGCGACAAATGATCGCCCTGGACCAGGTCCATCTCAGCTTTGCCGACAACGGCCGTGTGCTGCCGGTGCTCGAGGACGTCAGCCTGCAGGTGGGAGCCGGGGCGAGCTGCGCGGTGATCGGCCCGTCCGGCTGCGGCAAGACCTCGCTGCTCTTTCTCCTGGCCGGGTTGCTGAAGCCCACCGCGGGCACGGTGCGGGTGGCCGACCGGAGCCGAACCGGGGTGATCCTCCAGCACTACGGCCTGCTGCCGTGGAAGAGCGTGGCCGCGAACATCGGCCTCGGCCTGCGGTTGCAGGGCGCGGACCGCGAGCGGACCCGCGCCCGGGTGGACGAACTGCTCGTGGAGATGGATCTGGCCGCGTTCGCCGACCACTTCCCGGGCCAGCTGTCCGGCGGCATGCAGCAGCGGGTGGCGCTCGCCCGGGCGCTCGCCACCGAGCCGCGGCTGCTGCTCATGGACGAGCCGCTGTCCGCGCTCGACGCCCTCACCCGCGAGCGGCTGCAGCACACCATCCTGGGCGTCTGGCAGCGCCACCGGGTGACCATGGTGCTGGTCACCCACAGCATCGAGGAGGCGGTGTTCCTCGGTCAGACGGTGGTGGTGCTCACCAGCCGGCCGGCGCGGGTGGCGGCGGTGGTCGACAACCCGGGCGCGGGCCGGTCCGACTACCGGCAGAGCGAAACCTTCTTCCACCAGTGCCGCCAGCTGCGGGCGCTTATCCGGGAGCACTGCGATGCCGTCTAGCCGGTGCGCCATCCTCCTCGCCGCCGTGGTGCTGCTCGCCTCCTGGCAGGTCGCGGCCCTGGCGCTCGACACCATGGCCCTGCCCGAACCCTGGCGGGTGTTCGTGCTCATCGGGCGGATGCTTGCCGACGGCAGTCTGGCCGGGCATCTTGCCATCAGCCTGGCGCGCGCCCTCGGCGGCATCCTGCTCGCCCTGGGCGCGGCCGTGCCGCTTGGCCTCATCACCGGCAGCGAGCGCTGGTGGGACCGGCGGCTCTCCCCGTTCATCTACCTGCTCTACCCCATTCCGCACGTGGTGCTGCTGCCGCTGGTGATCCTCCTGTTCGGCATCGGCAACCTGTCCAAGATCGTGCTCATCGGCCTGATCGTGTTCTTCCAGATCCTGGTCACCACCCGCGACGCGGCCCGGGCCATCCACCCCAACTACCTGCTCACCATGCGCACCCTGGGCGCCAGCCGGGCGCAGATCTATCGCCACGTGATCTGGCCGGCCACCCTGCCGCGCATCCTCACCGCCCTGCGCATCTCCATCGGCACGGCCGTGGCCATCCTCTTTTTCGTGGAGAGCTTTGCCACCACCCGCGGGCTAGGCTTCGTCATCATGGACGCCTGGGGCCAGGCCGACTACGAGCGGCTGTACGCCGGCATCGTCGCCATGGCCGCGCTCGGCCTCTGTCTCTACCTGCTCCTCGACCTGGTCGAGGAGCGGGTCTGCCGCTGGACCCGAACCGCCTGAACCGCGCCCCGCCGCAGGCCAAAACGCCTGCCTTTTGGCTGCACGTTGCCTTCCCGCCGCCTCCGTTCTCAGACGCCGGACCTGCGGGCGGCCCCGTTGTTCCTTTCCCTTGGGGCAGCACCGTTCCGGGCCTGCAGCCGGGATCGGTCAGCGCCGACCGGGGCGGAGCGGTGACCCAAAAAGGCTGTTTCTGCTTGCAACCACTCGACAATTCTCTATATTGCATTCCCGGCCGCCCGCTGCCGAGCAAACCCGAGCTGTTCGCCTGTTCCCACGCCCGCGCCGCACCCCCGTCGTTCGTCCCGTTGCCCCGTAGCCTGCCGTTGCTCCCCTGCCCGTGGGTCCGCCCCCGGTTTGGCCGGGGTGCGACGGTCGTTTTCCCTGCAACCCGGAGTCCGCCATGTCCAGTCCCGAGACCGAACCCGTCGCCACCCACGTCAAACCCCGCACCCCCGAACCCGCCCCCCACTCGCCCTGGCGCGGCCTGTGCATCGCCGCCGTTGCCGGCCTGGTCGCCTGGCTCGCCTACCTGGTCATGCCCTATGCCGATGAGCCGCGCAAGGGGCTGGCCCTGCTCATCTTCATCGGCATTCTCTGGCTGACCGAGGCCTTTCACGTGAGCATCACCGCCCTGCTCGTGCCGGTGGTGAGCGTGCTGCTCGGCTTCAAGGACTTCAACACCACCAAGGCCCTGGCCGCCTTTGCCGACCCGGTGATCTTCCTCTTTTTCGGTGGTTTTGCCCTGGCCACGGCCCTGCACGCCCAGCGACTGGACCACAAGATCGCGCTCGGCCTGCTGGCCGCGGCCGGCGGCCGCATGGGTATCGCCGCCCTCTACCTGTTCCTGGCCACCGCCGGCCTGAGCATGTGGATCAGCAACACCGCCACCGCGGCCATGATGCTGCCCCTGGCCCTGGGCCTGCTGGCCGAGTTGAAGAACGACGACCGCAACACCAAGGTCTTCCTGCTGCTGGGCATCGCCTACTCGGCCAGCCTGGGCGGCCTGGGCACCCTGGTCGGCTCGCCGCCCAACGCCATTGCCGCCCGCGCCCTGAACATGGACTTCGCCGGCTGGATGCGCCTCGGCCTGCCGCTCATGTGCGTGCTCCTGCCGGTGATGCTGGTCGTGCTCCACGTCCTGTTCAAACCCAAGTTCGGTGAACGGGTGAGCATCGCCGAGGTCCGCATCCCCTGGACGACCCCGCGCATCATGGCGCTGGTGCTGTTCGCCTGCACCGCGCTCGCCTGGATTTTCAGCAGCCCTCTGGCCAAGTGGCTGCACATCGCCAGCGCGGACACGGTCATCGCCCTCATGGCCGCCATACTCGTGGTCGCCCTGGGGCTGGCCAACTGGCGGCAGATCTCCGAGAACACCGACTGGGGCGTGCTCTACCTGTTCGGCGGCGGCCTGACGCTCAGCGCCGTGCTGCGGGCCTCCGGCGCCTCGGCCGTGCTCGGCCAGCAGGTCGCGGCCCTGATCGGCGGGGTGTCGCCGTTTGTCATGTACCTGATCGTGGCCGTCTTCATCGTCTTCCTCACCGAGTTCACCAGCAACACCGCCTCCGCGGCCCTGCTCGTGCCGGTGTTCGCGGCCATTGCCGAGCAGATGGGGCTGCCGCCCAAGATCCTCGTGCTCATGATCGGCATCGGCGCCTCGCTGGCCTTCATGATGCCGGTGGCCACGCCGCCCAACGCCATCGTGTTCGCCACCGGCCATATCCGCCAGCGCGACATGCTCCGGGCCGGGTTTGTGCTCAACCTGATCTGCTCGGTGCTGCTCGCCACCTGGGGCTGGCTGTTCTTTTAGACCGGGCGGTTCGCCGCCCGCCACACCGACCCGGGCCGGAGGTTCGCACCTGCTCCGGCCCGGGTTTTGCCCGGCCCACCCTGCCCCGCCACCTGCCCCTGCCCGCCCAAAAAAGCCGGCCCCGGAATCGATTCCGCACAGATCGACCACAGACTGCCATATTGCCACGGCCGTTCGCCTGCCGGGCGAGCGGACACGGTTTTCGGCTGCAATGGTCCCGAGGAAGAGGCGCCGGGCTGCCGGCGTGAGAGAACGGAAAACTGCCGCCAAGGAGGGACGGAAGGCGGCCCCGGGCGGGCACGGACGGCCGCACCGGGCAGAAGGACTGAGAAGGAGGGGGGAATGGCCCGCTTGCGGGCGGAGTCCGGCACAGGACGAGCGCCGGCCACCCGCTGTCAGGCGCTGCGGGTGGCCGGATTCCTGGTCCGGTCGGTCGGCTTACTCGCCGAACACCAGGTCGTGGCGGATCCAGCCCACCGGGGCGTTGCTGTCATAGTAGCCGAGCTGGACCCAGTCGCCTTTTTTGCTGAGCACCTTGTAGATCTCGCCGATCTCGGCCACGGCCGCCACCGCGGCGCTGGTGGCACCGGTGCTGCGGATGTTGGCCTTGTCGACCAGGATGACCGCGGTGTTGACGTCGCTCACCAGCGAAGAATACACCCAGGCGGAGTTGCCCTGCCAATCCTGGAACCGGGTCCACTCGCCGGAACGCTCCTGCACCTCGATGGGGTAGCCGCGCGGCACGGTGAACAGGATCTCGGACTGCAGGTTCGGTCCGGAGCGGATATTGGTTTCATCCTTGGCAATGCTCCTGGCCGGCGCGGCCTGGGCAACGAGGAGAAGAAGGATCGCGGCGAACAGGCCGGTGCGAAAAAAGGGCGGAAAGACGGAAATTTTCACGGTGTGCTCCTGTGACTGAGGCTCGATGTTCTCCCTGCGCTGGCGATTGTGCTCCCGAACGGGCCCACCCCGGCCGCAGGGTTTCCTGCTGCAGAGAGAAACTCAAGCAACAATCACGCCAAACTGCAACACCTTTCCCCCCCTGCGCCCTGGCGCCTTGCCGGGCACACGGTTTCAGCCATCTGCACCGGTCCGCCGGATCGCCCGGACCGGACTGGCAACCGGCCCGTTGTCCTGCCGCAGAGGAATCTGTCCTTGCCCACAGGACACCGCGGGCCGGACCGTGCTGCCCGCGGTGGACCGCGACTGATCCCGCTGCGGCGGCCCAAGGCTCTTCACCAGCAGGCCGGGTCGCCCGTGCGGGCAACGCAAAAAAGGGGATTCCCCGGAAGGAATCCCCTCTGCTGCCACATCGCTGTCGGCCGCTGGGTCAGTAGCCGCTGCCCACGGTGAGGTTGTTCTTGGTTTTTCGGGTGAAGGTGTTCTTCTCCTTGCCGTCCCACTGGTAGGTGACCCACAGCCCTTCGGGCGTGGCCGCCTGCAGCGCCTCGAAAATCGGCATGGCCTTGACCTTCAGGTCCTGGCCGGCCAGGGTGGGATGGACGACGAGGTTGCCGTTGGCCTCCATGATGAACACATAGGGCGTGAACGCGTCGGCAGCGTAGCTTTTCGCGTCCTTGCCGCCATCGATGGCATTGACCACCTCGTCCACATTCTTCCTGATCGCCTCCCTGTCGGCGCTCATCGCCTGGGTTGCAAACAGCATGACCGTGACCAGCGACAGTACAATCAACACTCGTTTCATTTCTGCCTCCTCTGCCTGAATGGTGGTCGTTCGATCCGTTGTGGACCCCGGCCTGCAGTAGGCCATACTCTCGGCGAAAAGGCAAGTGCCGCAACGGTTTCCAGCCATCGGCCGAGGAGATCGGCGCATCGGTGGGACCATTCCAGGTCGCCGCTCGCCA
>JAGODN010000094.1 GCA_017998195.1 Desulfobulbus sp.
CCGGCCCGCACGGCGCGCTCGTCACCCGGGCGATCAACCGCAAGGAGATCTACCGCACCTACGTGGGCGTGGACGCCTGCATGTCCGCCCTGATGCGGCCCGGCATGTACGGCGCCTACCACCACATCGAGGTGCCGGCCCGGCTGGCCGAGCCGGTGGTGGAGACCGTGGACGTGGTCGGCGCGCTGTGCGAGAACAACGACAAGTTCGCGGTGCAGCGGCCGCTGCCGCGCATCCTTGACGGCGACCTGGTGGTCATCCACGACACCGGCGCCCACGGCCACGCCATGGGCTTCAACTACAACGGCCGCATGCGGCCGCAGGAGCTGCTCTTGCGCGCCGACGGCAGTGTCGCCCTGATCCGGCGCGAGGAGCGGCCCGAGGACTACTTCGCCACCCTGCGCTTCGAGAAAAAGGAACTGCGGCTGTAGGTCGCGACCGGGCGATGAACCTGCTGCTGCTGGAACCCGGCGAGATTGTTGCCGGCGAAGTGGTTCTGCACGGCCGGCGGGCCGAGCACCTGCTGCGGGTGCTCGGGGTCGCGGCGGGGGACACGGTGCGGGTGGGGGAGGTGCAGGGGCGGCTGGGCAGCGGCCGGGTGCTGGCGGTCGAATCCGGCGCGGTGCGGCTTGCCGTGAGCCTGGAGCGCGAGCCGGCGGCCGACCTGCACATCGAGCTGATCCTCGCCCTGCCGCGGCCGATCATGCTCCAGCGCATCCTCAAGCAGGCCACGGTGCTCGGCGTGCGCCGCTTCCATCTGATCCGTTCGCGGCGGGTGGAAAAATCCTTCTTTCACAGCCCGGTGCTCGAACCGGGCAAAATCCGCTCCCTGCTGCTCGAAGGACTGGAGCAGGCCATGGACACCCGCCTGCCCGAGGTCGGCATCCAGCACCAGTTCCGGCCGTTCGTCGAGGATCTGCTGCCCACGCTTACCGGCCGGGGACTGATCGCCCATCCCGGGGTCAGCGACACCCTCGCCACCCTGGCCGTGGGCCATGACCCCGGCGAACCGCTGCTGCTCGCCGTCGGCCCGGAGGGCGGGTGGAGCGAGTACGAGCTGGAACGGTTCGTCGAGGCCGGCTTCCACCCCTTCTCCATGGGCGAGCGCATCCTCCACGTGGACACCGCGGTCGTCGCTCTGCTCGCCCAGCTCCGCCTGCTCTACGACCTGCGCAGCCGCTGAGCGATCTTGCCGCTCAGCAGGGTGAACTCCGGCAGCCGCAACAGCTGCAGTCCCGCCACGTAGATGCCCACCGCCACCGCGATCAGCACTGCCAGCGCCACCACCTGCAGGGCGATCGGTCCGCTCAGCCAGTCGGCCAGGAGGAGCTGCAGCCCCCACAGGCTGCCGGCCATGGCGCCGGTGGCCGCCAGGATCTTCCCCACCCCGAACAGCAGGTAACCGAGCGGCAGGCCGCTCAGTTTGCGGCAGAGCACCGTGCCGAGAAAGAGGAAGTTGAGGATCATGGCGCAGGAGGTGGCCAGGGCGATGCCGCGGTGCTGCAGCTGGTCGATCACCAGGGTGATGGTGAACACGTTGGCCGCCACCCCGAGGAAGCTGCCGATCACCGGGAAGCGGGTCGAACCCAGCGCGTAGAAGGCCGGCACCATCACCTTGATGGCCGAGTAGGCGAACAGGCCGATGGCGTACCAGCTGAGCGCGGCCGCGGTCTGCAGGGTGTCGGTGGCGGTGAAGGCGCCGTGCTCGAAGATCAGGCGGATGATCGGCTGGCTGAGCAGCATCAGCCCGGCCGTGGCCGGGATGGCCAGGGCAAAGACCATGACCAGCGAGGAGATGCAGGTCTGCCTGAGGCTGGCCAGGTCCTTGTCCGCGGCCTGGCGGGCGAGCACCGGCATCACCGCGATGGACAGGGCCACGCCGAACAGGCCGATGGGCAGCTGCACCAGGCGGAAGGCGTAGTTCAGCCAGCTGACCGAGCCCTCGGCGCAGCTGGCGGCAAAGTTGGTGTTGACGAAGATGTTGATCTGGGTGGCGGACAGGCCGATGGTGGCCGGCAGCATGAGCAGAAGGATGCGGCGCAGGCCCGGGTCGGCCGGGTTGAAGGCCAGGCGCAGGCGGAACCCGACCCGGCGCAGGGTGGGCAGCTGCATGAAGAGCTGCAGCGCGCCGCCGATGAGCGTGCCCCAGGCCATGCCGGCGATGGCCGGCTGGCCGACGCGCGGGAACAGCCAGGCAAGCGACAGGCCGCCGACGATCGAGCCGAGGTTGAAGAAAGTGGAGCTCATCGCCGGCACGAAGAACCGGCCGCGGGTGTTGAGCACGCCCATGACCACCGCCGCCAGCGAGACGAACAGCAGAAAAGGGAACATGATCCGGGTGAGCTTGACCGTCAGCTCGGTCTTGCCCGCCACCTGGGCGAAGTCCGGGGCGAGCAGGCTGACGAGCGGCTCGGTCCAGTAGAGCCCGGCCAGGGTGAGTGCGCTGATCAGCAGGGAAAAGAACACGAGTACGTTGCCGGCCAGCCGCCAGGTGGCCTCCTCGCCCCGGTTGGTGCTGTAGTCGGTGAACACGGTGACAAAGGCCGCGGACAGCGCCCCCTCGGCGAACAGGTCGCGCAGCAGGTTGGGGATGCGGAAGGCGACGACAAAGGCGTCGTAGGCGTAGCCGGCGCCGAACAGGCCGGCGAACACCTGTTCGCGGATCAGGCCGAGGACGCGGCTGCACATCACGGCGATGCTCACGGCGCCGGCGGAACGGGCGATCCGACCGGTTTCGCCGGCGGGTCGGGCGGCAGGTGGGGTGGTCATTGATTGATCAGTTTTTCAGCGGCTTATCGCTTGACTTTGCCTTCTTTATACAGATATAACACAACCTGTTTTTTTCGGACCCGATGGTTACCATTCCCGCCGCGAAAGCGAAAGGGCTTTTCCCGGCCCGCCCCGGAATGCGTCATCATATCACTGAATAGAGCAGCCGTTTCACTCTCTGGAGGTATCCATGCAGGACGTACAGCAGATCAGGAATGTGGTAGTTCTCGGCCATGGCAACAGCGGCAAGTCATCGCTCGCCGAGGCCCTCCTCTTCACCGCCGGTTCGCTGAAACGGCTGGGCAAGGTGGATGACGGCACCTCCTCCATGGATTTCGAGCCGGAGGAGATCAAGCGCAAGATCTCCATCGCCACCGCCTTCAACCACCTCAGTTGGAAAAAGAACGACGTCTACCTGATCGATACCCCCGGCGACGACAACTTCTTCAACGAGACCCGCTTCGCCGCCCAGGTGGCGGACAGCGCCGTGTTCACCGTCGGCGCGGTGCTCGGCGTGCGGCCGCAGACCGAAAAGTTCGTGGACCTGGTCAAGGAGCACAACCTGTCCTGCCTGATCTGCGTCACCAAGATGGACCGCGAGCGCGCCGACTTCCAGAAGACCGTGGACGGGATCCGCGAGTCCACCGGGCTCAACCCGGTGGTGCTCTACCTGCCCATCGGCGCCGAGGATTCGTTTCGCGGCGTGGTCGACATCGTTGCCGGCAAGGCCCTGCTGTTCGCCGAGGGTGGCAAGGTCAGCGTCGCCGAGATCCCGGCGGACATGGCCGACGAGGCCCAGAGCCTGCGCGAGAACCTGATGGAGTACGTCGCCGAGACCCAGGACGAACTCCTGGAGAAATTCCTCGAGGAAGGCGAACTCACCGACGAGGAACTGACCACCGGCCTGGCGGCGGCGGTCCGCAGCGGCCAGATCGCGCCGGTTTGCGCCTGCGCCTCCCTGACCAACCTGGGCTCGGCCGTGATTCTCGACGCCATCGTCGGCCTGCTGCCCTCGCCCGACCAGCGCCCCGCCCGGGTCGGCACCAACCCCAAGACCGGCGACATGGTGGAGCGTCCCGGCACCGCCGACGCCCCCTTCTCGGCCCTGGTGTTCAAGACCATGGCCGACCCGTTCGCCGGCCGCCTGACCATCTTCCGGGTCTTCTCCGGCACCCTCAAGGGCGACACCTTCTACAACGCCACCAAGGAGACCGCGGAACGGTTCGGCCAGCTGTTCATCATGGCCGGCAAGGAACAGAAGCCGGTGGACGAGGCCGTGCCCGGCATGGTGGTGGCGGTGGCCAAGCTCAAGGAGACCACCACCGGCGACACCCTCTGCGTGGAGAACAACCCGGTGGTCTACGAGGCGGTGCAGCCGCTGCCCACGGTGATCGCGTACGCGGTCAGCGCCAAGAAGGGCGACGAGGAGAAGCTGTTCAGCTCCATCACCCGCCTGCTCGACGAGGACCTGACCCTGAAGCTCACCCGCGAGCAGCAGACCATGGAAAGCCTCATCTCCGGCGTGGGCCAGGTCCACCTGGAGGTGGTCGGCGAGAAGATCAAGCGCAAGTTCGGGGTGGAGATGGAACTGCGGCCGCCGCGCGTGCCCTACCGCGAAACCCTCAAGGGCAAGGTGACCGTGCAGGGTCGGCACAAGAAGCAGTCCGGCGGCCGCGGCCAGTTCGGCGACTGCACCATCGAAATGGAGCCGCTGCCGCGCGGCGAGCATTTCCAGTTCGTCGACAAGATCGTCGGCGGCGTCATCCCGCAGCAGTACCGGCCGGCGGTGGAGAAGGGCATCCTCGAGGCCATGGACCGGGGCGTCATCGCCGGCTATCCCTTTGTCGACCTCAAGGTCAGCCTCATCGACGGCTCCTACCACACGGTCGACTCGTCGGAAATGGCCTTCAAGGTGGCCGGTTCGCTCGCCTTCAAAAAGGGCGTGGTCCAGGCCAGCCCGGTGCTGCTCGAGCCGATCATGGAGGTCGAGGTGCGCGTGCCCAAGGATTTCGTCGGTGATGTCATGGGCGACCTGAACAGCCGCCGCGGCCGGGTGCTGGGCATGGATTCCACCCCCCGCTACGAGGTGATCAACGCCCACGTGCCCATGGCCGAGGTACTCCTCTACGCCCTGGACCTGACCTCCATGACCGGCGGCCGCGGTACCTTCCTCACCAAGTTCTCCCACTACGAGGAGGTGCCGGCGATGATCGCCGAGAAGATCATCGCCGCCTACAAGGACACTGCGGAGGAGTGATGACCGGGCGGCCCGGGGAACCGTACTGCGCCGGCGTGCTCACCCTGAGCGACAAGGGGTCGCGCGGCGAGCGGGAGGACACCAGCGGCCCGCTCCTGCAGGAGATGCTGCAGGGTGCGGGCTTCACGGTGGCCGCCTACGAGGTGATCCCGGACCAGGAGGAGCTGATCGTCACCACCCTGGAGCAGTGGTCGGATGCGCTGCACCTGGACCTGATCGTCACCACCGGCGGCACCGGCGTGGCGCCCACCGACCGGACCCCGGAGGCCACCCGGCGGGTGATCGCCACCGAGGTGCCGGGACTGGCCGAGGCCATGCGCCAGGCGAGCCTGAAGAAGACGGTGCAGGCGGTCTGGTCGCGGGGGATCGCCGGCATCCGCGGCACCTGCCTGATCGTCAACCTGCCCGGCAGCCGCAAGGCGGCCCGGGAAAACCTGGAGGCGGTGCTGCCGGCCCTGGCCCACGGCATCGACAAGCTCCAGGGCGGCCAGGCCGACTGCGGCCAGCCCGACTGACCGGCTGGCGGGCAGCCCCCACAAAAAAACCGCCGGACGAGCTGCTCGTCCGGCGGTTTTTTTTGTACCTGTTGGCTGCGCTGCGCCCGGCCGGGTCAGTCGATCCCCTCGAGCACCACCTGGCGGCCGGCGCCTCCCCGGGCGGCGCGAATCTCGCCGATCAGAAACGGCTCCTCGCCGTGGGCCTTGAGCTGGTGGAGCAGATCCTCGACGCTGCTTTCGGCGACAATGGCCATCATGCCGATGCCCATGTTGAAGGTGCGGTACATCTCCGCCGCGGAAATGGAGCCTTTCTCCTGCAGGTAGGCGAACACCGGCGGGACCGGCCAGCTGCCGACCTGGATGTGGGCGTCGCAGCCGGCGGGCAGGATGCGCGGGATGTTGTCGATGAAGCCGCCGCCGGTGATGTGCACCAGGCCGTTGATCCGCTGGCGGCGCAGGACGTTGAGCAGGCTTTCGACGTAGATGCGGGTCGGCCGCAGCAGTTCCTCGCCCACGGTGCAGCCGAGGGATTCGACGTGGTCGTCGACCGAGTGGCCCTGTTCCTCGAAAAAGACCTTGCGCACCAGCGAGTAGCCGTTGGAGTGGATGCCCGAGGAGGCCAGGCCGATGATGCGGTTGCCGACGGCGATGTCGCTGCCGTCGATGAGTGCGTCCCGCTCGCCGATGCCGACCACGAAGCCGGCCAGGTCGTAGTCGCCCGGCTGGTAGAGGCCGGGCATCTCCGCGGTTTCGCCGCCGATGAGCGAGCAGTTGGCCAGCTTGCAGCCGGCGGCGATGCCGCGCACCACGTCCGTGGCGACCTCCAGGTCGAGGCTGCTGCTGGCGAAATAATCGAGGAAAAAGAGCGGTTTGGCGCCGCTGACGATCACGTCGTTGACACACATGGCCACCAGGTCGATGCCGATGGTGTCGTGCTTGTTGCACAGCTTGGCGATGGTCAGCTTGGTGCCGACGCCGTCGGTGGAGGCGATCAGCACCGGATTCTTCAGATCCTCGTTGCCGATGGCGAACAATCCGGAAAAGCCGCCGATATCGGTGAGCACGCCGCGCCGGTGGGTCTCGGCGACAATGGACTTGATCCGGGAGACGAACAGGTTGCCCTTGTCGATATCGACGCCGGCCTCGCTGTATCTGGAAGTGGTCTGGTTCATGGATGGTGGCCGGCGAGGTGAGGCTTGCGCGGAAGATTCCGGAGATCGGGAAAAACGAGGCGCGCCGATGGGCGCGAATCGCGGCAAATACCGACAAATATTGCGGCAAAGTACTTTTTCTCACCGAGCATTGTCAATACCTTTGTGGGAGATTGCAGGCGCCGGCCCTTTCTGGTAAAGCCTTGCCCATGAAACTTTTTCTCACCCTGGCGGGCCTCATTCTCATCCTCGAGGGGCTGCCGTACGCAGCCTCGCCGGAAACCATGCAGCGCTGGCTCCGGCAGATCCTCGAGATGCGCCCGGAGCAGCTCCGCGCAGTCGGTTTCGTGGCCATGGCCGGCGGTTTTTTCCTCTGCTTCCTCGCCCGGCAGAGCGGCCTTTTCCCCTGACCTCGGGCCGACCGTCCGCTGCCTCGGCCGGCGCCTGCCGGTGCCTGCAGCGGCACGTCCGCCGGCCGCGCAGCGCCGTTTCCCTACCGCGCTGCGGGCGGCTCTCCCTGACAACCCCGATCCAGGAACAGCACCATGGTCAACTATTTCTTTCTCGAGAACAGGATGGTCAAGATGGCCAGCGGCGACAGTTCCGCCGGCCCCAACATCTTCTGGATCGACCTGATCAGCGCCACGGACGAGGAAAAGCACCGGGTGGAGCGGGATTTCCGGGTCGAACTGTTCACCCAGCAGGAGAGCGAGGAGATCGAGTCCAGTTCCAAGTACGTGGAAACCGAGGACGAGATCGGCATCAACCTCAACTTCCTGGTGCCGCAGGAGGGCACCTTCATCAACGAGCCGGTGTCGTTCATCCTCAAAAACAAGATCCTCATCACCCAGCGCGCCCAGGAGTTCCGCTCGTTTTCCGAGACCTACCGCAAGATGCGGGCGATCAAGCCCGCGGACGGCGACGACATCTTCCTGTCCATCCTGGAGACGCGCATCGATTTCGACGCCGACCTGATCGAATCGATCACCGACAAGATCTCCGAGATCAGTCGCCAGATGAGCGTGGACAAGGATCCCAACCGCGCGCTGCTGCTCAAGATCACCGCCCTGCAGGAGTCCACCATCGCCATCCGCGAGAACATCGTCGAGAAGCAGCGCATCCTCTCGTCCCTGCTCAAGAGCAAGATGTTCCCCAAGGAGGACTACGAGAAGATGCGCATCATGATCAAGGACGTGGGCTCGCTGCTCGATCACACCTCGTTCAATTTCGAGCGGCTCGAATTCCTGCAGAACACCTTCCTCGGCCTGGTGGACATGGAGCAGAACCGGGTGATCAAGATCTTCACCGTGGTCACGGTGATCTTCATGCCGCCGACCCTGATCGCCAGCCTGTACGGCATGAACTTCCACTTCATGCCTGAACTGGACGAGGTCTGGGGCTACCCCTTCGCCCTGCTGCTCATGCTCCTTTCCTCCACGGTCACCCTGCTGTTTTTCCGGCGCAAGAAGTGGCTCTGAAGACGGCCGCATCCCTGTGCTGCTGATCCGCCGGCGGCCCGGCCGCCAACGGACCTCCTTTCCCCGGCAACGCCCATGAAACCGATTTCGCTGCTCGTCCTCGCCGCCGTCGTCGGCTGGCTCCTCTACCAGACCTTTCAGCCGGCCCTGCACGACCCCGAGGCGGTGTCGCGGCCGGTGACGGCGCGCGGCGACCTGGCCGGCGACGAGCAGAACACCATCGACATCTTCCGCAACGCCGCCCCCTCGGTGGTCTACATCACCAGCATCGCGGTGCGCCGCAACCTGTTCAGCCTCAACGTCTACGAGATCCCCCAGGGCACCGGCTCGGGCTTCATCTGGGACCGGCAGGGGCGGATCGTCACCAATTTCCACGTCATTTCCGACGCCAGCCGGCTCGAGGTGACCCTGGCCGACCACAGCACCTGGAAGGCGTCCCTGGTGGGCGCGGCCCCGGACCG
>JAGODN010000095.1 GCA_017998195.1 Desulfobulbus sp.
GAGCAGATCGATGCCGGTGCTGCCGCCGAGTACGATGTCGCTGATGATCAGGTCGAAATGGCGGTCGTTGAGTTCGGCCAGCGCCTCCTCGTAGGTGGAGGCGGTGATCACCGGGCTGTAGCCCTCGTTCTGGAGGAAAAACTGGAAGGTGCTGCGCAGGCTTTCCTCGTCGTCGACGACCAGGATGGCGGTCTCCGCTTCGCTGTTGTTCACGACGATTCCTCCCCGGTGCGCAGCCTGGTCAGGGCCGTCAGGTCACGGAAGACCACCACCGCCCCCCGCAGCTGCCGGTTCTCGTGGATGGGCGTGCTGATGTAGTCCACCGGGAAGCTCTGGCCGTTCTTGTGCCAGAAGACCTCGTCCGCGCCGAAGTGCACCTTGCCGTCCCGGTAGGCCTGGTGGATGGGGCACTCGTCCATCGGGTAGGGTGAGCCGTCGGCGCGGGTGTGGTGGATGAGGGCGTGGTGCGACAGCCCGACCAGGTCGTCCGGCTCCCAGCCGAGCATCTCGGCCGCGGCCCGGTTGACAAAGGTCACCTGCCCGTCGAGGTCGAGCCCGAAGATGCCCTCGCCGGCGGACTCGAGGATCAGTTCCAGGCGGCGCTTGAGCTGGCGCATCTCCGTCTCCGCCTGGATACGCTCGGCGATCTCCCGGTTGAGCGAGGCGTTGGCCACGGAGATCTCGAAGGTGCGGCGGTCCACCCGCTCCTCCAGTTCGCTGCGGTTGTGCTCGCACTCCTCGCGGACCCGGGCGAGCTGCCGCTCCAGGTCGTCAGCCCGCCTGACCAGCGCGCCCAGGCGGTGGTTGACCAGCAGGGCGACGACAACGAACAGACCGGCCAGGAGCAGCAGGGACAGCAGGGCAAAGGGCCATTGCGACAGGGTCTCCGGGCCGATGAGCATCTGCCGGTCCATGAGCGCGAGCAGGACCGCGACCACAAGGAAGAGAATGCCCAGCTGACCGATGAACCGTGTTTTTTCAGGCATGACTCGCGTCTCCTCCCGCCGCTGCCGGCAGATCGATGAGAATGGTGGTGTACTTGCCCAGTTGGCTCCTGATGCGGAAATTGCCCTTGTTCTCCTGGATGAGATTGTGGCTGATGCTCAGCCCCAGGCCGGTGCCCTCACCCTTGGCCTTGGTGGAGAAGAAGGGGTCCATGAGCCGGTCCATGATGTGGTGCTCGATGCCGGTACCGTAATCGGTGATGGTGATGCGCAGGGACCGGCTCTTGTCCCGCCCCCGGCCGGCGACGCCGATCTCGATGCGCTTGTCGGCGTGGCCGCCGGGATAGCGCTGGTTGAGGGCGTAGCGGGCGTTGCTGAACACGTTGAGCAGCACCTGCTGCACCTGCTGCGGGTTGCAGAAGGCGGGGGGCAGGGGCTCGGCATAGTCCTCGACCAGGGCGATACCGTCCAGCTGGCACTGGTGGGCGATCAGTTCGAAGCTGTGGCGGATGAGCGCCGGGATGTCCACCGGCTCCGGCGAGGCCTCCCGCTTGCGCGAGAAATCGAGCAGGTTGCGGGTGATGCCGGCGATACGCTGCCCTTCCCTGATGATGGCGCGCAGGAAGGTGGCGTTGGTCTCGGGCTGGCCGGAATCGAGCAGGATCTGGGCGTAATTGATGATACCGTTGATCGGGTTGTTGATCTCGTGGGCCACGCCGGCGGCCAACTCACCCACCGAGGCGAGCTGGGCGGCGCGGAAGGCCTCGGCCTTGCGCAGCTGCTCCTCGGTCAGGTCCCGGGCGAGCAGCAGGGCGGCCCCGGCCTTGCCCTCGTACTCGCGCAGGGGGCTGACGTTGAGCAGGTAGTTGCCGCCCAGGCCGCGCAGTTCGGTCTCGAAGTTGCTGCTGGTGCGCTCCCCGAGCAGGGTCTCGAGCGGACAGACGGCCCCGGGCGGGCGGCCGCCGTGGAGAATCTCGCACACCCCGCGGCCGACGATCTCCTCCCGCGAGCGGCGGGCCTTGGCCATGGTGGCCGGGTTGACGTCGAGGATGACGCCCTCGGCGCTGACGATCAGGGCCGGGTCGAGCACCGCGGTGAAGATGTTCTCCCACTTGTCCAGGGCATGGTTGAGGGCCTGGTTCTCGGTGATCCGGCGGGTGATGTCGATGCCGAACAGCACCAGCCCGACCCGCCCCTGATCGATATCCGGGCGGATGGAGCCGTGCCAGTCGATGATGCGCCGCTCACCCGCGCGGGTCTCCAGCTCGGCCTGGAAATTCACCTCCGAGTGGCCGTCGCGGAGCAGCCGGGAAAACTCGTTCTGGCTGGCGGTGCGGTTCTCCGGGGCGATGAGCACGTCCACCCAGTAGCGGTCGCGCACCTCATGTTCCCGATAGCCGGTAACCTCCTCGGCCGTGGGATTAAAGGAAAGAATCTGACCGCAGGGGGAGAGGGAGACGAGCAGGGCCTGCACGGTTTGCACGATCTCGCAGTTGAAATCGTGCTCGAGGCGCAGGTGGGTGGAGGTGTGCCACAGGTGCAGGGCCCGGGCGATGGCGGTGGCCACGTTGGCGATGAAGTCGAGATCGGCGGCATCGGCAAAGGCGCCGGCGCGGCTGGACTGCACGGTCAGCACCCCGTACTTCTGCCGGTCGTGGATCAGGGGCCAGGAGATGCACGAACGGCCGCCGCTGGCCGCGGCGATGCGCCGCAGGGTCACCGGGTTGGCCTCGTCGGCGAGGTCGTTGCAGACCACGTGCCGGTCCGTGGCCAGGGCCCGGGCCGCCGGGCTGACCCCTTCGGGCTCCAGTGCCAGCCGGTGCACGAGCAGTTGGCACTCGTGTTGGGCGGCCGGATCCTTGACCGCGATGAACAGCGGAGTGACGGTGTTGTCCTTTTCCTGGCGACCCACCCAGGCCAGGCAGAATTCCGGGTCCTGGAGCAGGAGGGCGCAGCAGCGGGCCAGGTAGGAGGATTCGTCGGCCTCGACCTCGACCTGGAGCTGGCCGAGGTCGCGCAACAGCTTGTAGCGCTGCACAAAGAGTGCGATCTTTTCTCCTGACTGTTTCATGGGGTGTTCCCGGTTCCCTCACCCTGCCGGGTGCACAACACTTGTGTTGCATCGTGCGACATAAAACCACACAAGCGTGCGCCCCGCGCCACACCTTCGAGCGTATCCGCCCCTGCCTGTGGTGGCGGTTGCATCATGCGTGCCCGCCGCGGGCGGCGGCGACCGGGCAGTGGCAACAGGGCGGCCGCCCGGAAAAAAAAAGGCCGGGTCAGGGGGAACGGCGGTGGACACCAGCCCCTCCCCTGCCCGGCCACCGGCGGGTGGTGTTGCCCATCCGGCCGAAGCTTACCAGTGGGCCTCCTTGTTGGCCGCGGTGGCGTAGGTATACCGGCCGGCCTTAAAGGCCTCGAGGGCATCGCGCACCGTGCCGGTGACATCGTTGACCACCTTGACCCCGGCCGCCTCCAGGGTGGTGAAGGCCTTGGGCCCGCAGTAGCCGGTCATGAGCACCTGGGCGCCGCGCTCGCTGACCATGGAGGCCGCCTTGATGCCGGCGCCCTTGAAGGCGTTGACGTTCTCACTGTTGTCCACCGCCTCGAAGGCCAGGGTCTCGGTGTCGACGATGAGGATGTAGGGCGCCCGGCCGAAGCGGGGGTCCACCTCGCTGTCCAGTCGGATGCCCCTGGCGGTGATGGCTATTTTCATTGCGTGCTCCTTGTGCGCAGATTACCGGCCGCCGCCGCCACCGCAGACCTGATCGTCGCTGATGCGCGGCAACCGGCCGGCGAGGAAGTCCTCGACCACCGGGCGGATTTCGGGCCGTTCGCCGTCGTGGTACACGTCGATGCCCACCTGGCGAAACCCCATGAGCGGCCGCATGCCGATGCCGCCCACCACCAGGGCGTTCACCCCGGCCTGGGCGAGCAGGTTGACCGGGACCATGCAGCCGCCCTGCACGTGCTCCCGGTTGGCCAGGATGTGTACCGCCGTGATCTGACCGTCCTCGACATCGATGCAGGTGAACACGTCGCAGTGCCCGAAATGCCCTGCCCGCCTGCCGTCCAGACCGCCGTTACCCTCGGAAGGGATTGCTACTCGAACCATGAAACCTTCTCCGTCGTCATTGAATGGTTGCTTTGAAATCCACGATCCCCAGGGGGTTCATGGACGGTGAACTGACAATTTTCGCCCAGATGTCGCGCACCACCCGCCGGGTCGGGCTCTCCTCGCCATACTCGAACAGGGTCTGGCCCTGGACCATGGAGCGGGTGAACACCGGGTCGAAGGGCACCCGGCCGAGCACCAGGATATTGCGCTTCTCGGCCAGCTGCTCGATGGCCTCGGTCATCCCCACGTTCAGGTCGAACTTGTTGACGATGACCATGCCCGGCACCCGGAAATGGGCGGCCAGGTCCACCACCCGCTCCATGTCGTGGATGCCGGACACCGTGGGTTCGACCACGATGACCAGGGCCGTGGCCCCGCCGATGGCGGCGATCACCGGGCAGCCGATGCCCGGAGGGCCGTCGGTGAGGATCAGCTCCAGCCCGCGCGCCTCGGCCAGTTGCCGGGTTTTCGTGCGCACCAGGCTGACCAGCCGGCCCGAGTTCTCCTCGGCGATGCCCAACCGGGCATGGACCATGGGCCCGAAGCGGGTGTCGGAGACGAACCACTCACCGCAGCGCTGCACCGGAAAACCGATGGCCTGCTCCGGGCAGAAATCCACGCACACGCCACAACCTTCGCACCGGATGGGATCGACCTCGTACCGGTCGCTGATGGCGTCGAACCGGCACAGGGTGCGACAGGTGCCGCATCCGGTGCAAAGGTCGGGATCGATGACGGCCTTGGAGCCGCCCATGAAATCGGTTTGCTCTTTGACCTCCGGCTGCATGAGCAGGTGCAGGTCGGCCGCGTCCACATCGGCGTCACAGAGGATGCTGTTCTTCGCCAGGGCGGCAAAGGCCGCGGTCAGACTGGTCTTGCCGGTGCCGCCCTTGCCGCTGACGATCACTATTTCCCGAATCATTGGGCCGCACCCCGCTCGATAATGGCTGCAATATCCGCAAACAGCCGGAGAAACTTCGGTTCCCACTCCGGCAAGGCCTCGACCATGGTTGCCCCGCGCGAGTAGGCCTCGGCGATGCGGCGGTCAAAGGGAATGGTCAACAGGACCGGCAGGTTTTCCTCCCGGGCGTAGGCGAACACCTGGTCGTCGCCGATGTCCGCCCGGTTGACCACCAGGCCGCAGGGAATGCCGAGAATTTTCACTGCCTCCTTCGCCAGCTTGAGGTCGTGCAGACCAAAGGGCGTGGGCTCGGTGACCATGAGAACGAAATCCGCCCCGTTCATGGCCGCGATCACCGGGCAACTGGTGCCGGGCGGCGCGTCGATGAGGGTGATGCGCTCCGGGTCACGGGCTGCCCGCACCCGCTTGATCAGCGGCGGCGACATGGCCTCACCCACCCGCAGTCGGCCGTTGATGAAACTGGTGGCGCCCCGGTGGCCGAAGTTGAGCGTGCCCAGTTCGCGACCGATTTCGGTGATCGCCCCCTCGGGGCAGACCACCACGCAGCCGCCGCAGCTGTGACAGAGCTCCGGGAAGACGAGCACCCGGCGGCCGACCACGGCAATGGCGTTGAACCGGCAGATATCGGCGCATTTCCTGCAGAAGGTGCACTTGGCCTCGTCCACCAGGGGGATGGGCGTGTCCACCCGCTCGGTGCGCTCGATCTGTGGCTTGAGAAAGAGGTGGGCGTTGGGTTCCTCGACATCGCAGTCGAGCAGTTCCACCCGTTCGCCCAGCACGAGCGCCAGGTTGGTGGCCACCGTGGTCTTGCCGGTGCCGCCCTTGCCGCTGGCGATGCTGATGATCATCGTCCCGCCTCCTGTGGCCCGGTCGGGATCAGGCCGGAGATTTTGGCCAGCACCGCGAGCAGTGATTCCGCGTCCGCCTCCCGAGGCCGGGGCGGCAGCTGCATGAGCACGCCCAGCCCCTCGGTGGCCTCGTGGAACTCGTCCTCGGGCAGCGAGCCGACAATGGCCGTGTTGGCCAGCGGGTTGACCTTGACGAACTGGTGGACAAACTCGATGCCGCTCATGTCGTCGAGCTGCTCGTCGACGATCACCAGGTCAACGGCCCGGCCCTTGAGCTGGGCCAGGCCGGCGGCGCCGGTGGCGGCGGGCACCAGGTCCACCCCCTGTTCGCGCCGCAACCGGTCGACGAGCAGGGAAAAACGGGAAAAATCCTTGGCAACAAAGGCAATAATCAAGATTTTCGTTCCCCTCTGTGACGGTGCCCCGCAGCGGACCACCGTCGTCGTGTTTTCCAAAATGGCAGCCGCCGGCCAAGGCTCAGCGGTTGCCGCCACCACCCTGACCGCGGCCGCCGCCGCGCCCGGCGCCGCGTCCGCCGCCCTGGCCGCGACCCTGGCCGCGACCCTGGCCCCGGCCCTGGCCTGCGCCCGGCCCCTGGGGCTGTTGCTGTTGATCGTTCGGGTCGACGCCGTTCTGGCGGCAGCCGCCCCGGCCCTGGCCGTGCGGGCCGTTGCCCGCGGGTCCTGTTCCATCTCCTCGTGGCATGGTTTTCCTCCGTGTGGTTATCGTTGGTCGGGACGATCCGTCCCGCCTGTCGGCGAACCGTTGGTTGGAGCCGGCGCATCCGTGCGGCAGGACCGGGTCGCGCCGGTGTCCATGGCGACTTCGGGCAATTCCTGCCGGGTGCGCCGCCTGCCCGGTCCTCGCTCGCCCGCGCCACCGATCTCGCGGCCGCGCCGGATGCGGCCGCCGCAGCAGAGGGCGGCCCCGCAGCCGGGCATGCACAGCTCGCGGTCAAAGGCCTGGCCGCGGGCAAAGGCCTCCAGCACCCGCGGCACAGGGCCGGTGACAAAGGGCACCAGGTCGAAGCCGGCGGCCTCGAGCAGGGCGGCCGGTTCCGCGGAAACGGCACCGCAGATGATCACCTGCACCCCCCGGGCGCGCAGCAGGCGCACCAGTTCACCCGGATGGGCGGGATCAAAGGCCAGCAGGGCGGTCGTAGTCAGGGTGCCGTGGTCGATCTCGGCGACGAGCAGGGTCCGGGCCGCGTCGAACACCGGCGAAACCCGCTGTCCCCAAACCGTCACCGCAATGTTGACCGTCGCACCTTGTCGTTTCATGCCCTTACAGAGCAATGAGCGTGCCACAACCGGAAATTCCCGAGACCAGGCTTTTACTTTTTGAAATAACAGAACTTTTGCAAACACCAAAGCGAGCGGCGCCATGACCGACAGCGAGGCAGGGTCGCATCGTCGCGCATGAATGCGACGGTCTGCGACCCTAAAGAAGAGCAAAGATGCGACTGTTCAGGAGGTGCGGCGACTGCGGCCGTCCGTGGGGGGCAGGTCGAGGTTGAGCTTTTTCAGCTTGCGGAACAGGGTGGATTTGTGCATGCCCAGCTCGCGGGCCGCGGCCAGGCGGTTGTAGTGGGTGCGTTCCAGGGCGGCGCGGATCGCCTCCTCCTCGCTGGCCACGCGCACCGCCCGCAGGTCCGGGGGTTCGGTCGTCGCCGGCGGCGCGGTCGCGCTCGCGGCCGCGGGAGTCTGCAGGTGGGCCGGCAGGTGGTGCAGGCCGATGCGCTCGCCGGTGCAGAGGATAAAGCCGTGCTCGATGATGTTTTCCAGCTCGCGGATGTTGCCGGGGAAGTCGTGGGCCATGAGCCGCGCCAGGGTTGCAGGTTCGAGCCCGGCCACGGCGCGGCCGCGCAGCCGGTTCATGCGGTCGATGCACCGCTCCACCAGCAGGGGGATGTCCTCGCGCCGCGCGCGCAGGGGCGGCAGCTGCAGCCGGACCACGTTGATCCGGTAGAACAGGTCGCGGCGGAAAGTGCCCTCGGCCACCAGCGCCTCCAGGTCCCGGTTGGTGGCCGCGAGGATGCGCACGTTCACCCGTTCACCTTTTGTTGCCCCGAGCGGCTGGAACTCCCGCTCCTCGAGCACGCGCAGCAGTTTCACCTGGAAGGCCGGGCTGGTCTCGCCGATCTCGTCGAGCAGGATGGTGCCGCCCTCGGCGAGCGCAAAATAGCCGGGCTTGTCGCGCTCGGCGCCGGTGAAGGCGCCGGCACGGTAGCCGAACAGTTCGGATTCGAGCAGGGTGTCGGGCAGGGCGCCGCAGTTGATGGCCACGAACGGCCGGTCGCGGCGCGGGCTGAGGTCGTGCAGGGTTCGGGCGAGTAGCTCCTTGCCGGTGCCGGTCTCGCCCTCGACGAGCACGGTGGCGTCGCTCTCGGCGATCTGCGGCAGGATGGCGAACAGCCGGCGCATCAGGTGGCTGGCGCTGACCATGTCGCCCTGGCGCTGGCTGCCGCTCAACTCCCGGCGCAGGGCGTCGACCACGGTGTTGTCGCGGAAGGTCTCCACCCCGCCGAGGATCTCACCCGCCTGGTTGCGCAGGGGCGCGGTGGACACGCTGATCGGGATACGCCGGCGCTCGGAGTTGATGATGTAGGTGGAGGAACTCACATAGGAGCGGCCCTCCTGCATGGAGCGGCGCAGGGCGCAGTCGCCCTCGCACATGTTGGCGCGGAACACCTCCCAGCAGTAGCGGCCGATGGCCTCCTCGCGCGGCACGCCGGTGATCTCCTCGGCCGCGCGGTTGAACGAGGTGATGCGC
>JAGODN010000096.1 GCA_017998195.1 Desulfobulbus sp.
GGCGAGGATGGCCGCAAACAGCCCATCGACCGGGAACAGGCGCGCCAGCGCCTGCCCGGCCTCAACTGCTGAGGACGCGGGTGTCCTCGAGGGCGCCCTCCAGTTCGGCCAGGTCGGTTCCGGTCAGGCCGAGCAGGTTCGCCTCGGGGGTGGCGGCAAGGAGCAGCGAGCCGTCCTCGGCCAGGCCGATGCCCAGCTTGCGGCAGACCAGGTTGGCCATGCGCACCAGCACGAGCAGGCGGTTCTGCGCGTCGATCTCCGCATTGTGGTGGTCCCGGGCGATCACGTGCAGGTGCCCGGGCATGTTCCAGCGGGTGAGCAGCCGGCTGCCCTCGCGGGCGTGCAACCGGTTCATGGCCTCCATGAGCAGGCTGTCGGTGAGCTTGAGCGACTTGTTCTTCCGCTTGATCTGCTCGATCACCATGAGCACGAACAGCTTGCCCACATCGTGGAACAGGCCGGCGAAAAAGGCCTGGCTCTGTTCCACCCCGCAGTCGCGCCGCCGCGCCAGCCAGGCCGTGCCGTAGGCGCAGCCCACCGAGTGCTGCCAGAGTTTTTTCATGACCAGGGCGATGGTCCTGTCCCTGCTGCGAAAGTGCTGCTCCGAGGCGGCCATGAGCACGATCCGTCCGATCTCGCGCATGCCCAGGCGGATGATCGCCGCCCGCACCGTACCCACCTCCACCAGGCCCCGGTAGAAGGCCGAGTTGGCGATTTTCAGCACCTGGCTGGACAGGGCCTGGTCCGAGGTGATCACCTGCTCGATCACCCGCAGGTCCGGCTCGGGTTTGACCAGTTCCATCTGCAGGCGGACAGCGGCATTGTTGAACACCGGCAGGGAAAGGGTGTCCGCGGCGATGTAGCGGTTGATCACGTCGAGGAGCGAGATGGGGGCAGCCATGCGGACACCACAAGGATGGCGGAGTTCGATGCGAAACGCGGCGGTCGTGCAAAGGGGCAGTATAGGGCCAACCCGCCCCGGGGACAAGGTCTTCCTGGGCCGCGCGGTTCAGGGGGCATCCGGCTGGTTCGGCCCGACCATGGCCTCGGGCCGAACCAGCCGGTCGAACTGCTCGCCGCTGAGGAGCCCCAGCGCCACCGCCGCCTCGCGCAGGGAGAGGTTGTCAACATGCGCCTTTTTGGCGATGGCCGCGGCCCGTTCGTAGCCGATGTGCGGGTTGAGGGCGGTGACCAGCATGAGCGAGCGCTGCAGGTTGGCCTCGATGCGCTCCCGCACCGGCTGGATGCCGGCCGCGCAGTGGCGGTCAAAGGAGCGCACCCCGTCGGCCAGGAGCGTCACCGACTGGAGAAAGGCGTGGATGAGCACCGGCTTGAACACGTTCAGCTGGAAGTTGCCCTGGCTGGCGGCAAGGCCGATGGTTGTGTCATTGCCGAACACCTGGCAGACGACCATGGTCAGGGCCTCGGCCTGGGTCGGGTTGACCTTGCCGGGCATGATCGAGCTGCCCGGCTCGTTGGCCGGGATGGCGATCTCGCCCAGGCCGCAGCGCGGCCCGCTGGCCAGCCAGCGGATGTCGTTGGCGATCTTCATCAGGTTGGCGGCCAATCCCTTGACCGCGCCCGAGGCGAACACCAGCGGGTCATGCGCGCTCAGGGCGTGGAAGGGGTTCGCGGCCGCGCGGAAGGTCCGGCCCGTGTCCCGGCTCAGCTGGGCGGCCACCGCCGCACCGAACCCGGCCGGGGCGTTGAGGCCGGTGCCCACCGCGGTGCCGCCGATGGCCAGTTCGCGCAAGGGGTCGAGCGCGCCGGTGATCTGGCCGGTGGAGCTGGCGATCAGCGCCGCCCAGCCGCCCACCTCCTGGCCAAGTGTCAGCGGGGTGGCGTCCTGCAGGTGGGTGCGGCCGATCTTGACGATGTCGGCGAAGGCCTCGGCCTTCTCCTCCAGGGTGCGGTGCAGGTCGGCCAGCGCCGGCAGCAGCCGGTCCTCGAGGGCAGAGACCGCGGCCACGTGCATGGCCGTGGGGAAGACGTCGTTGGAACTCTGCGCCATGTTGACGTGATCGTTGGGGTGCACCGGCCGGCCCCCATCCAGGCGGCCGTGGACGATCTGGGCGGCGCGGTTGGCGATCACCTCGTTGACGTTCATGTTCGTCTGCGTGCCGCTGCCGGTCTGCCAGACCGACAGGGGGAACTCGCCGTCGTGGCGGCCGGTGAGGATCTCGTCGCAGACCTGCACGATCAGGTCGCATGCCCCGGCCTCCAGCCGGCCCAGGCGATGGTTGACCACGGCGCAGGCCCGCTTCACCCGCGCCAGGGCGTGGATCAGGGCCAGCGGCATCCGCTCCGCGCCGATGCGGAAATTGTTGCGGCTGCGCTCGGTCTGTGCGCCCCACAGCCGTTCGGCCGGGACGCGAACCTCGCCCAGGGTGTCGTGTTCGATCCGGTCGCTCATGGGGTTCCTCCGGGGAAGACCGCCGGGCGCGGGCTGCGCCCGGCGAACGGTTTACGATTACCGGTCCCCCGGTACCAAGGCAAGCGGTTTTCCCGACGGTGGCCCGCCGGGACGGGCTGCCTGCCATAAAATGCGCTTTCTTCCCCGCTGCTTTCGGGTATACAATAGCCCCATTTCCGGTCGCCGGCGCCACCGGTGCGCCTTCCCTCTTCTCCCTCAAGCCGCATGAACGAACCATCGGAAACCCTTGCCGCGGGCAAACGGCGCCGGCTGTCCCTGCTGGCCGTACAGGTCGGACTGGCGGCCAACATCCTGCTCGCCATGGTCAAATGCGCGGTGGGCATCCTCGGCGGGAGCCCGGCACTGTTGGCCGACGGCATCAACTCGACCTCGGACGTGGCCTACGGGGTGGTGGTCAGCATTTTCGTCCGCCTCTCGGCCAAGCCCGCCGACCACGAGCACCCCTACGGCCACGACCAGCTGGAGAGCGTCGCCGCGGTGGTGGTCGGCGCTTTTGTCATCACCACCGCCATCGCCATCTTCTGGCACACCGTGGCCACGGTGAACGAACTGCTCACCGCACCGCCGGACAACGGCGGGTCAGCGGTCATCGCCCTGTGGGTGGCCCTGGCGGTGGTGCTGGTAAAGTTCGGCCTGACCGGTTGGACCTATGCCGTCAACCGGCGGGTCAACAACAGCGCGGTGCTGGCCCTGGCCCAGGACCACCGCAACGACATCTTCGCCTCCTCGGCCGCGGCCGTGGGCATCCTCTTCGCCCGCATGGGCCACCCCTGGGTGGACCCGCTGGCCGGGGCGGTGGTCAGCCTGATCATCCTCCACACCGGCGTGGAGATCCTCCGTTCGGCCACCGCCGACCTGATGGACACCGTGCCGGGCCGCGAACTCGACCGGGAAATCCGCGCCAGCCTGGAGGGCATCAGCGGCCTGCTGGCCATCGAAGAGGTGCACGCCCACCGCTTCGGCCCCTGGCTGGTGGCCAACCTGACCATCGGCGTGGACGGCGGGATCAGCGTCCGCGACGGCCACCGCATCGCCATCGAGGTGGAGCGGCGGCTGGTCGACCGGGTCGAATTCATGCGCCGGGTGTATGTCCACTATCACCCGGTCACCTGAGAGCAACCGCCGGCCCCGGCCGGCATCCGCCAGCAACCCGCACGGCCCCGGCCAGGAGGAGCGATCATGCACGGCGTCCCGCGGCAAGTGACCACCGCCCACCGGCGCATCCCCCTGACCATCCCCCAGGGGGTGACGCCCACCGAATTCTTCAACAGTCCCTGCAACCTGCGCCATCTGGCCCGGGAGAACGGCCTGTTGCGCACGCCCGAGAACTTTCTTCTCTACCGCAAGGCCATCGGCCACTCCAACCTGTTCGACACCTCGATCATCCTCGACAGCTCACAGCGGATCCTCGACCCGCTCGGCCGGCCGGTGCGCCGCGACCAGCTCGACCGGCGCGAGAAGATCGTGTTCAGCCGCATGACCCAGGTGGTGTTCGCCTACATGCTCGAGAAGTACCCGAACCCGGAGGAGCACCTGCTCTTTTGCGGCGAGGCCAGCCTGGACGCCACCTGGCCGCTGGCCAAGCCGGGCGTGCCGAGCATCCGCATGATGCACAACCACTTCCTGGTGTTCGCCCAGGATGAACTGCGCGCCGCCCCGGCCGCCGCGGCCGACGACCCCAACCTCACCGACAGCGGCAACAATGGCCTCTTCCTCCAGTACCTGGCCCGGGTCTACCTGCGCTTCTTCGAGATCCTCGACCTGGAGATTCTCGAACCCGTTCCCGCGGACGAGGCCCAGCTCAAAGTCACCGGCTACCCGCAGGGACTGCCCAGCTGGCGGGTGCGCGGCGGCGCCCGCGCCCTGGAGAGCGGCCGTTTCTGGAAGGAGTACGACATGGTGCTCGAGGGGTTCCTCGATTTCTACCGCACCTTCTTCGGCCTGGTGGCCACCAGCGAGACGCGCATCCCCGAGGGGGCCCGCTACCCGGACCAGATCGAGGACGTGCTCCTCTACAGCGACGAATTCCACCGCGCCGCCCGCATCCTCAGGCTGATGGTGCTCGAGGATCCGCTCATCGCCAACGAGATCCGCTGGCGGCCGGCCTACAAGCAGCTGCTCTACCGCGACGATGGCGGCCGGCTGATCGTCACCATCAGCCAGAACTCGGTGGGGAACGCCATCACCGAGCTGCTCGGCATCGTGGTCAGGCGGGTGGCCGACGACGAGGCCTACACCCGGGCCGAACCCGGGCTGGTGGCGCGATTGATCGAACTGCGCAACCGGCTGGTGCGCGCCGGCCTGGGCGAGCCGATCAACACCCCCTCCTGGCCGCACGGCCAGCTGGTGCAGGGGACCGGGCCATGATCGAGATCGAGGGGCTGAGCGCACCCGGCCTGCGGGTCGACCGCTTCACCGTCCGGCCCGGCGAGGCCTGGTGCTGCGTGGGCGCGACCGGTTCGGGGATGGAGCGGTTCTGCGACCTCCTCGGCGGCGACAAGACCGCGGACACCGCCCGCCGGCTGGAGCTGCCCGCGGATCTCGGGGTGATCTCCTTCCGCGGCCAGCAGGAACTGTACGAGGCGGAACTGCGCCGCGACGACACCGACTTCCTCGACCGGCTCGATCCGGGCACCCCGGCCCGCGCCTTCCTCACCCGGGTGGAGGAGCACCGTGCGCTCATCGACCTGTTCCGGCTCGGGCCGCACCTGGACAAGGGCTACCGCCAGCTGAGTTCCGGCCAGGCGCGCAAGCTCCTGCTGCTCGCCCAGCTGACCCGCGGCGTCCCCCTGCTGGTGATCGAAAACCCGTGGGAGGGGCTCGACCAGGCGGCCTGCGTCGAACTCGACCGGGTGCTCGCCGGGCTGCCCGGCCGGGGGCTCGCGCTCGTGCTGTTCGTCGGCAACCAGGCGGACATCCCGGCCTGGTGCACCCACCTGGCCGCGTTCCGCGACGGTCGGATGGTCGTGCAGGGAGAAGCGGCCGCGGTGCGGGCCGAGGTCCGGGCCGCGCTCAAGCGGCCGGATGGGTTGTTCCGGGTGAGTGTCGAGGAACTGCGGGCCGAGCAACGCACCGCGGACAACGGCGCCGACACGCTCATCAGCCTGCGTGGCGGCTTTGCCCGCTACGGCGAGGTGGAGGTGTTCAACGGTCTCGACCTGGAGATCCGCCGCGGCGACCATACCCTGATCACCGGCCCCAACGGCTCTGGCAAATCGACCCTGCTGCAGATCCTCACCGGCGACCACCCGCTCTGCTACGCCAACGACCTGACCGTGTTCGGCCGGCGGCGGGGCAGCGGCGAGTCCATCTGGGACTTGAAGCGCCACATGGGGATTGTCGGCGCGGACCTGCACCGCAACCACCGGGTGGCCGGCAGCGCCCTGGCCGTGGTGGTGTCCGGCCTGTACGACACCATCGGCCTGTACACCCGGCCCACGGCCGGCGACGAGGCGCTGGCCCGCCGCTGGCTCGACCGGGTTGGGCTGGCCCACCGGGCCGCGACGTCCTTCCGCGGGCTCGGTTACGGCGAACAGCGGCTGCTGCTGCTCGCCCGGGCGCTGATCAAGGCGCCGCGGCTCCTGGTGCTGGACGAGCCCACCCAGGGACTGGACGAGCACCACCGCGCCGCCCTGCTCGACTTCCTCGCCTCGGTCGCCGGCCGCGACCTGTGCACCATCCTCTACGTCAGCCACCGGCCGGACGAGTACCGCCCCTTCTTCAGCCAACACCTCCGCTTCTCCTGAAGCCGGCCGAGCCGGTCACCACGCCCCTGCGGCGGTCACCCGCGCCCCCGGAAGGGCCGCCGGCTTTTCGTTTGACACCCGCACCCCGATTCCGTATACAGGCCACAGGGCAGCCGGCCGCCCGGGCCGGGCGCCGCGCCACCACCACCCAGGGAGGAACCCATGCGGATCATCGTGTTGTGCATCATGCTGCTGGTCGCACCGACCGCGCTTTCCCTGGCCGCGGAGCGGGAACTCAAGGTGGGCTTCATCTACGTCTCGCCGGTGGGCGACGCCGGCTGGTCGCACGCCCACGAGCAGGCCCGCCAGGCGATCGAGGCCCTGGACGGGGTGAGCACCTCCTACGTCGAGGCGGTGGCCGAGGGACCGGACTCGGAGCGGGTCATCCAGACCATGGCGCGCAAGCGATTCGACCTGATCTTCGCCACCAGCTTCGGCTACATGGATTCCATGCTCAAGGTGGCCCGGCAGTTCCCGAACACGGTGTTCATGCACTGCTCCGGCTTCAAGACCGCGGCCAACATGGGCAACTACTTCGGCCGCATCTACCAGCCCCGCTACCTCTCCGGTATGGTCGCCGGCGCGATGAGCAAGACCGGGGTGCTCGGCTACGTGGCCGCCTTTCCCATCCCGGAGGTGATTCGCGGCATCAACGCCTTCACCCTGGGGGCGCGTTCGGTCAACCCGCAGGCGACCGTGCGCGTGGTCTGGACCAAGACCTGGTACGACCCGGCCAAGGAGAAGGAGGCGGCCAAGTCCCTGCTCGACGTCGGCGCCGACGTCATCGCCCAGCACCAGGATTCGCCCGGCCCGCAGGAGGCCGCCCAGGAGCGCGGCGTCTACTCCATCGGCTACAACACCGACATGAGCCGCTTCGCGCCCAAGGCCCACCTGACCGCGCCGGTGTGGAACTGGACGCCGTACTACCGGCAGGTGGTCGAACAGGTGCAGAAGGGCACCTGGAAACCGAGTTCCGACTGGCCTGGCCTGGCCGAGGGGGTGGTCGACCTGGCCCCCTTCGGGCCCATGGTGCCGCCGGCGGTGCGGGAGCGGGTGCAGGCCAAACGGGCGGAGATCGTCGCCGGCCGGGAGCGGATCTTCACCGGGCCGATCGCCGACCAGGCAGGAACGGTGCGCATCCCCGCCGGCGCGGTGGCCGCGGACCAGGAACTGCTCGGCATGAACTGGTTCGTCCAGGGCGTGGTCGGCACCACCGAGTAGGTTCGCTATGCACAGCCGCGCGCTCCTGCCCCAGCCCCTGTTTTGCCGGTGATGCTGCGCGTCGTCCGCAGACCCGCGAGTCCGGGCTGGCGCGGCGCGCTGGTGGTGAGCGGCTCCGCGCTCCTCGCCCTGGCCGGCAGCCTGCTGCTGCTCGGTGTGCAGGGCGTCTCCCCGCTCGCCGGGCTGAAGGTGCTCGTGCTCGGGGCCTTCGGCTCCGCCTGGGCCATCGAGGACTGCCTGCTCAAGGCCATTCCGCTCTTCCTCTGCTCCCTCGGGGTGGCGGTGGCCTTCCGCCTGCAGATCTGGAACATCGGCGCCGAAGGCCAGTTCGCCCTGGGCGCGATCGGCGCCACCTGGGTCGCCCTCTCCCTGCCCGGCCTGCCCAAAGTCGTTCTCCTGCCGCTGATGATCACTGCCGCCTGCCTGGCCGGCGGTCTCTGGGGACTGATCCCGGCCATCCTCCGCCAGCGGCTGGGGGCGAGCGAGATCATCGTCACCCTGATGGGCAACTACATCGCCATTCTCCTGCTCGAATTCCTTGTTTACGGCGTGTGGAAGGATCCTTCCGGTTTTCCCATGACCCCGGCCTTTGCGGATGCGGCCCTGCTCGGCACCATCGGCTCGACCAGCGTCAACTGGGGCCTGGTGCACTGCCTGGTCCTGGGCGCGGCGGTCTGGGTGCTGTTTCGCTTCAGCCGCTTCGGCTACGAACTGCGCGCCTGCGGCGACAACGTCCGCGCCGCCCGGTACGCCGGCCTGCCCTACGACCGGCTGGCCCTGTTGGTCATGGTGCTCGGCGGCGCACTCGCCGGCTGGGCCGGCTGCATCGAGGCCTCGGCCTCGCTCGGTCGACTGCAGCCGTCGATCATGGCCGGCTACGGCTACACCGCCATCGTCGTCGCCTGGCTGGCCCGGCTCAGCCCGCTCTACATCGGCCTGAGCGCCTTCCTGCTCGCCGGCCTGCGGGTCGGGGTCGAACACCTGCAGCTCGACCTGCAGGTGCCGGCCGCCTTCGGTTCGATCATCGAGGGACTGATCCTGCTGACCGTGCTGGCCGGGAGTTTTTTCCTCACCTACCGGCTCGTGCCGGCCAGGCGGCCATGAACATCGACCTGCTCGTGCCCCTCTTCGCCGCGGCGGTGGTGTCCGGCACGAGCCGGTAG
>JAGODN010000097.1 GCA_017998195.1 Desulfobulbus sp.
TCGGCCCGGGTCGACTGGACCCGGCCGCGCAAACCGTACCCGGTGGGCGACGCGGTCGCCGCCCAGAAGGCCAGGGAAGAGGACCGGCGCACGCAGGAGACCGCGGCCGGGGAAAAAAAAAAGCGCAGCTCATCCACCTGAGCCTCTATCGGCTGCCCGTCCGGCCGCAGCGGGCCGACGAGATGCTGGCCGAGCCGTGCTGCGGCTGATCGGCGGGACGCGCTGCGTCCGCTCCACGGGCCTGAGGCCCGCAGTCGCCGCATGAGACATGATGGTGCACACAAAAAGGCGTCCCGGTTCTCCGGGACGCCTTTTCTGTGTCGGCAGGACGGTCGGGTCGGTCGCGGCTCAATCGTCCTCGCCCTCGTCGGCAAAGGGGTTGACCAGGCCGTAGCGTTCGATCTTGCGGCGCAGGGTGTCCTTGGAGATGCCCAGTTCGCGGCAGGTGACCATCTTGCGCCAGTAGTTGCGCTCCAGGCTGCGGCTGATGGCCTGTTTTTCGATCTCCTCGAGGGAGCGCGGCTCGGTCCTGTCCATCATCGGTTGAACCGTCTCCTCCGCGCCGACCCCGGCGGCGAACGGCTCGGGCAGGTGCTCGGGCTGGATGTAGCCGCCCTCGCAGAGGATGAAGGCATACTCGACGATGTTCTCCAGTTCGCGGATGTTGCCGGGGAAGTCGTGGCGCATGAGGATGGCCAGGGCCTCGTTGGCCATGCCGACGATGTCCTTGCCCTGCTGGGCGCTGTATTTCTTGATGAAATGCTCGATCAGCAGGGGGATGTCCTCCTTGCGCTCGCGCAGGGGCGGCAGGCTGATGCGGACCACGTTGAGCCGGTAGAACAGGTCGTCGCGGAAGGCGCCCGCCCGCACCAGCTCCTCCAGGTTGCGGTTGGTGGCGGTGATGATGCGCACGTCCGCCTTGACCGGGGTGTTCGAGCCCAGCGGCTCGTAGACCTTGTCCTGGAGGACGCGCAGCAGCTTGACCTGCACCGGCCCGGGCAGGTCGCCGATCTCGTCGAGGAACAGGGTGCCGCCCTCGGCCGCGGCGAACCGGCCGATCCGGTCCTTGCGGGCGTCGGTGAAGGCGCCCGCCTTGTAGCCGAACAGCTCCGATTCGAGCAGGGTCTCGGGCAGGGCGGCGCAGTTGACCGCCACGAACGGCCCTTCCGCCCGCTCGCTGGCGTTGTAGAGCGACCGGGCGATGAGTTCCTTGCCGGTGCCGCTCTCGCCGAGGATGAGCACCGTGCTCGGGCTGCGGGCGATGTCCGGGAGGATGGTGAACAGCCGCTGCATGGCCGGCGACTTGGAGATGATGCTGTCGAAGGTGTAGCGCTGGCTCAGCTGCTGGCGCAGTTCGGTGATCACCGACAGGTCGCGGAAGGTCTCGACCCCGCCGATGATGTTGCCCTCGTGGTCGGTGAGCGGCGCGGCGCTGATGCTGATCGGCACCTTGTCGCCCCGGCTGTTGACGATGGTGATCGAGCGGTTGGCCGCCGGCGTGCCCTTGTACAGGCTCTCGGCGATGGCGCAGTTGCGGCCGCAGATGGACGAGTGGAACACGTCCGAGCAGGACTTGCCCATGGCCTGGTCGCGCGACCAGCCGGTGATCTCCTCGGCCGCCCGGTTGAAGCTGGTGATGCGCCAGTGGCGGTCCACGGTGAACACCCCGTCGGCGATGGAGTCGAGGATGAGGCTCTCGCGGATGGACGAGGTGTTGTCGCGGAAGGTCTCGATGCCGCCGATGATGTTGCCGAAATCGTCGAACAGCGGCGACGAGCTGACCGTCACCGGGATGGAGTTGCCGGCCTTGCCCTTGATGAAGATGGCCCGGTCCACGAACATGCTGTTGCGGTCGATGGCCATCTGCAGCAGGCAGTTGTCGCCGCACACGCTGGAGTGGAAGATCTCCCGGCAGGGTTTGCCCACCACCTCGGCCTGGGTCCAGCCGGTGATGTGCTCGGCCGCCCGGTTGAAGCTGGTGATGGTGCGGTCGTGGTCGATGGTGAACACGCCGTCCGCCACCGAGGCGAGGATCAGGTCGTTGAGCAGGGAGGCGGAGCAGTCGTGGAAGGTCTGCACCGCGCCGATCACCTTGCCGTTCAAATCGAACAGCGGCGAGGTGGACAGGCTCAGCGGGAAGGCGTGGCCGTCCTTGTGGTGCATGTAGATGGTCTGGGCGGAAAAGGGGATGGCCTGCTCGATGGCCGAGCGGATCAGACACCTGTTCTCGCAGAGTTCGGGCGGAAAGACCAGCTGGCAGTTCTGGCCGAGCACCTCGTCCAGGCTCCAGCCGGTGATCTGCCGGGCCGCGGCGTTGAAGGAGACGATTTCCAGATTGCGGTTGACGGTGAGGATGCCCTCGGGCACCGAGTCGAGCAGGGTCTGGTGGACAAAGGCCTCGTTGTTGGTGTCCAGCGTCACCAGGGCCCCGGTCACCGACCGGTCCCGGCCCCAGATCGGCATGATCGTGGTGAGCACCTCCATGCGGCTGCCATTCTGGCGCAGCTCCAGCAGGTGGAACTGGCGGATGGGCAATTCGTCGGGGTCCAGCCGGTCGAAGATGCCGGTGAGCGAGGCGATGTCGTCATCCGGGGCGAACAGGTCCTGGAACGGCCGGCCGAACAGCTCGGCCAGCGGCCGGCCGGAGATCCGTTCGGCGTTGCGGTTGAGACCGGTGATGCAGCCTTCCCGGTCGAGGTGAAAGATCGCCCGGGTGTCTTCGGTGCGGCCGGTTTTCGTGGACAGGAGGTTCTTCATGGGCACATGGGGGCGTATGTTCCGATTGTTCGGAAAGGGGGAGGTGCAGGGGAGGGGAGGGTCCGTTGCACCGGGGAGCGGTCAGCCCGCCGGGCGCGGTCGGTGGCCCGGTCGCGGCGGGCCGGAACAGCGGGCGGGACAGCGCCGGCAAGACTCTATCATATCTTTGAAAACTTGCCCTGACCATGGTTTTAGGGTATGTTCTCTCGGCGTCTTTTTCAACAAATGAGTGACTAATCATTCTCCGGTCGGTTTTTCTTGCGCCAGAACAGCACATTGTGGCAGCAGCGGCCGGCGCCGGTCTTGCAACTTTACTTCTGAGGGATTGGAATGAACATCAACGAGCTGGAAAAAATGGAAAATGAGGGGGTGGACCACCTGCCTTCGCTGGAGCGGCGCACCTTTCTCCGCGCCGGGCTTGCCATCACCGGTCTGTTCATGGGCGGGACGATCCTCTCGCTGACCTCGGCGCGCTCGGCCGAGAGCGCCATCGCCCCCCTGCCCGGCAAGCACAACTATCCCTACAAGCCGCATTACGCCATGGTCATGCGCCAGAACCTGTGCGTGGACTGTGAACTGTGCATGAAGGCCTGCGTGGAGACCAACCACGTGCCCAGCTACGGCTGGCGGACCAAGATTCTCGAAGCGGCCAAGCCCATCGGCCCGGATCAGCGGGAACGCATCTTCATGCCGGTGCTCTGCAACCAGTGCAACGAGCCGCCCTGCGTGCGCGTCTGCCCGACCGTGGCCACCTACAAGGACAAGACCACCGGCATCGTGGTCATGGAAAGCAAGAAATGCATCGGCTGCAAGACCTGCATGGCCGCCTGTCCCTACAATGCCCGCTATTTCAACGAGGAGACCCGGGCGGTGGACAAGTGCAACTTCTGCCTGGACACCCGCCTTGCCAAGGGCATGAAAGACACGGCCTGCGTCGAGGCCTGCCCGGCGCATGTCCGGGTGTTCGGCGACATCAGTGATCCCGAGAGCGAGGTCTACAAGCTGGTGCATCAGCCGGAGACAACCGTCTGGGTGCTGCGGCCCGAAACAGGGGCGCTCCCCAACGTCTTTTACATGAACGTCAATTTAGACGCCTGATCGGTGGAAGGAGAGCAGCGCATGAAGAGAAAATTGATTGTCTTGCCGGCCGTTTGTCTGGTCGTGGCCACCGGCGTACTGTTTGCCGCGAACAGCAGGGCCACGGCCCCGGCGCCCGCCGGGGAACCGGCGGCCGCCGCGGAGGCGCAGCCGGCCAAGGAGTACGAGTCCTTCGGTGATACCCACATCATCAGCATGGAGCCGGTCAAGTCCATGTTCAGCCACAAGAGCCACGTGGTCACCGCCGGCATCTCCTGCGACAGCTGCCATCCCGACCTGTTCGAGCGCAAGCGCGGGGCGGCCAAGGCCAAGGGTGACCTGAACCACACCGCCATGGACGCGGGCATGTACTGCGGCGCCTGCCACGACGGCAAGGACGCCTTTGCCACCACCAACGCCACCTCCTGCAAGACCTGCCACGGCAGCGACATGAAGCAGCCGGGCGTGATCGTCTTCAACAAGCCGGTGAAAGGGGTGGTGTTCGACCACAAGGGCCATGTGGACATGGGCCTCTCCTGCGCCAGCTGCCACGACTCGGCCTTCGAAATGCGCATGGGCGCGGCCGAGGAGGAGTACAAGAAGTTCAACATGCAGGCCCTGTACCAGGGTAAATACTGCGGCGTCTGCCACAACGGCAACATCGCCTTTGCCTCCAATACCCGCTGCACCTCCTGCCATATCGGCGTGAAAGGTGTGGCGCGCATGCAGAACGCAGCCGAGGCCGCGGCACCGCAAGAGCACAAGTAACGCACCGGCTGAGTGCATCCACGGGGCGGAAACCAGTTTTCCGCCCCGTTTTCCGTCCTGCCTGATCGTCTCTCTCCTGTCACCCCGTCCTGCCGGAACCTTCTGCCAATGTCCATTGGCAGGTTGATCCGCCCCGTCCACCGACCCGTCCCGCCCGGGTACGCCCCCCTCCTGCCGTTGTCCGCCACCGTTTACCGTGCCGACCGGTGCGTGCTCCCCGCCCTGTGACCCGTGCCCCGGGGTGCATCCGGGCGCCCTATGCTCCTTGTTGTCGCCTCCCGTAAGGGCGCGTTTTGCGCCCAATGAACAGGTGAATGCTGCTAACTCTTTGTTTTGCCATGGTTTATTTTCCGATCTTCGCCACCAGTGCCCCTGCCATGCCGTCACCGCGGCCTCGCCGGCCGGTTTCCGGGAAAAGAAGGCATTTATTGTAAATATAAAAAAATCAAGTGGTTGCGTAAATACCCCGGTGTCGGCGAGGGATCTTTCGGGTTCCTCGCAGAATGCGCCTGGTCGTTGCCCACGTGGAAGTATTTTGCGTCCACTTTGTACATTATCTGACAGCAAATTGTGCCGGAAAGACCTGTAAGCAAATGTTGTCCGCATAAAATTCTTCCGTGACATTCAAGCGTTGCCGCACGAGGCTGGCTCCGCCCGGTTCCCCGCCGGTCACTCTGGCACGTCCCTTGCGAAGAAGGAGGGCACAGGCGCCGCGCTGGTCGGCGCACAACGAACACAGGGGGAGCACATGAACATCCTGCACGCCTATCGCGACAAAGAACTGCACACCGACGGCGGTCGCACCCTGACCGCATGGCTGCGCGCCCACACCACCCAGATCGGCGAATCCTGCTGGTTCTGCCTGACCCTCGCCCTTTTTCTCCTCATGGGACCGTTTTCGGTCATCGCCGTGCTCATGGGCCTCCGCTCACTGGCCAGCGAGGAGAACCAGGCGAAAATGACGGAACCGGCCCGGCTGTAAAACAACTGTTGGCACACACTCACAACGAACAAGAAGGAGGTTGGTCATGGCAAACGGATTTTCACTGACAGCGACGGCAGAGCCGGAGGTGTCCAGTCTTCAGGTCAAGGTGTTGTCCGCCCTGTTCGGACTGCTGCTGGTCACCGGCGTGGTGGTCGGCCTGGTCGGCTTTTTCGTCGGCCACGAGCATGTGTACAATGTTTCCCGGGAGGTGCCGTGGGGACTGATGATCTCCACCTACGCCTTCTTCGCCATCACCTCGACGGGTCTCTGCCTGCTGGCGGCGATCAGCCACGTGTTCGGCGGCAACCGGCTGGCACCGCTGGCCAACCGCATGGTCTGGCTGTCGCTGATCACCATTCTCAGCGCCTTCGTCGTCATCGGCATGGAGATCGCCAGCCCCTGGCGGATGGCCATCTATAACATCATCTCGCCCAACATCACCTCCAACATCTGGTGGATGGGCACCCTCTACGGCATGGCCCTGGGCTTCATGCTGCTCGAGTTCTGGCTGATCCTCACCCGCCATTACTCGCTGGCCCTGGCCCTGGGCATTCTCGGCGCCCTGGCCGAGGTGGCGGCCAACACCTGCCTGGGCGGCGTCTTCTCCACCCTGGCGGCGCGGCCGTTCTGGTACGGTTCCCAGTTGCCGGTCTACTTCCTGGCCTGCGCCTTCCTTTCCGGCGCCGCCGCGGCCATCCTGTTCACCCATTACGCCACCCTGATCCGCGGCAAGGAGATGGAGCGGACGGTGTTCGAGGGTGTGCAGGCCGCCGGCAAG
This sequence comes from Desulfobulbus sp., assembly GCA_017998195.1. Taxonomy (GTDB): domain Bacteria; phylum Desulfobacterota; class Desulfobulbia; order Desulfobulbales; family Desulfobulbaceae; genus Desulfobulbus. Next base: position 6,366 of record JAGODN010000097.1, read on the forward strand.
GTGCTCTTGCTCATGCTCATCCTGGTGAGCGTGGCCACCTTCTGGAAGATGGCCTCCTTCTATGTGGGCGGCAGCTCGGATGGCCGCACCGCGGCCAACGCCCTCTACAACGGTCCCCTGGCCACCAGTTTCTGGACCTTCGAGATCGGCATCGGCCTGGTGGCGCCGGTGGTACTGCTGGTCCTCACCCGCATGCGCAGCGTCTGGGCCATGTCCACCGCAGCCCTGATGGCCCTGGTGGGCATGTTCATCGCCCGCCTGAACATGGTCACCGCCGGCCAGATCGTTCCCCAGTACAGCGGGTTTGATGATCTGCCCGCCTACTTCAACTATACGCCCTCGGGGTACGAGTGGCTCGTGGCCCTGGCAGGCATCGGCTTCACCGGGTTTGCCTTCCTGCAGGGGGAGCGGCTGTTCGGCAGGGTCTTCACCGATAACGAGGCGCACTGAGACGCGGTCGATGCGGCAACGCGGTCGCCCGGACAGGCTCCGGGCGACCGCTTCATTGGATGGGGGATGCAATGGTTGATGAAAAGAAGGCGATATTTACCATCGGTGTCGCGGCCCAGATGCTCGATGTGCACCCGCGAACCCTGCGGATCTACGAGGAAGAAGGACTGATCGCGCCGATGCGCAAGGGCAAGTGGCGCTACTACACCATGGACGACATCAAGTGGATCGAATGTTTGCGCGAGATGATCCACGAACACGGCATCTCGATCGCCGCGGTGAAGAAGCTGCTGCTCTACACGCCCTGCTGGAACATCACCGATTGTCCCTTCGAGAAGCGCAAGCAGTGCACGGCCTTCATGGCCAACGCCCTGGTGCCCAAGAAAATCGACAAGCAGGCCGGCAAAAAGGTGGTCGGGCTGCACACGAAAGCGGCCTGATCCCCGCGGTCGGCCGGATGTTCCCGAGCCGGTTCCGTCCCGATGCTTCATCGGGCCGGTTCCGGCTCGGTTTTTTTGGCGGCGCCGCGGGCCGGTCGGCCGAGGCCGGGCGGATTGGCGCGGTCCGGCGAAAGATTGTTGAAGCCGTTGCCGCAACAGGGTATAGACATGCTTCGCAACACGTTCATGCTCCGTCTTTTATCCGCACTGTGCAGGCCCCGCTGCGGGCAAACCCCCGGACACCGGCAAGGAAACAGCCCATGAAAAAACGCATCGTGTATCTGGCCCTGGCCCTGGCGGTCGTCGTCCCGTCGGGCGCGACCACCGTGCAGGCCGCGCCTCCCGGATCCTCGCGGCCGGAGGTGCAGCAGAGCTTCCGGCAGCTGATGGAAACCCGGGCCTGTCCCTCCTGTGACCTCGCCGGCGCCGACCTCACCCGTACCGACCTGAAGGGGGTGAACCTGGAGGGGGCCAACCTGGCGGGCGCCCGGCTTTCGCTGGCCGACCTGTCCGGCGCCAATCTGCGCGGGGCCAACCTGCAGGGGGCCAATCTCGGCGGGGCGGACCTGGCCAATGCCGATCTCGAGGGGGCGAACCTCACCGATGCGGTGGTGGCGGGCGCCTTCCTCGGGGCAAGCAGCAAAGGCCCCGTCGCCAGCCGACCGGAACGCGCCGGGGAGACGGGCAGCGATGACGACCAGGCGGCCCGAGCGGCCGAGGAGGACCGGTCCACGGCCAGGCCGGACAGCCCGGAGATGAGCCCCGCGCAGCCCGCCGCCGCGGCGACCGCCCGGTCGGCAGAGCCCGCCCCTGAAAAACCGGCAGACGTTCAGGACGTCCCGCCACCGGCCCAGGCCGATCCCGGCCAGCCCAAAAAGCTGACCCCCATGGCCGACGCCGTTATTCCGGAGGCGGCGCCCGCGCCCGCGGACACGCCGTCGGTCGCTGCCGCCCCTGCCCAGCCGCCCGCCCAGGTGATCGCGGTGGCCGAGCGGCCGCCGGCCGCCGCCGAGCCGGTGCCGGAGCCGGAAAAGGTCGCCGAGGCCGAACCGGAGGCGAAAGCAACGGCCGCGGCTGAACCGGAAAAGGCGGCCGAGATCGAACCGGAACCGGAAAAGGCGGCCGAGGCCGAGCCAGCGCCGAAAGCGGTGGCCGCACCGCCGCCCGAGCCTGCGCCAGCCCCCGCAGCGGCCACCGCCGCACCGGCCGGCCCCGGGGTGGTCGAGGAGCCGGCCGCGGAACCGGCCAGGCGCGAG
>JAGODN010000098.1 GCA_017998195.1 Desulfobulbus sp.
GCACTGGGTGGAGCCGCTCCACCTGGAGCAGCGCCAATGGTTCGCCGCCGACAACCCCTTCTACGAGCACGCCGAGACCCGCTTCTGGCTGGCCCTGCGGGACGGCCGGCCGGTGGGCCGGATCAGCGCCCAGGTCGACCGGCTGCACCTGGAGCGTCACCGGGACGGTGCCGGCTTCTTCGGCCTGCTCGAGGCGGAAGACGCGGACGAGACCTTCCGCGCGCTCCTCGCCACGGCCGAGGCCTGGCTGCGCGCGCGCGGCCTGGAACGCGTCCGCGGCCCGTTCAACCTGAGCATCAACCAGGAGTGCGGCCTGCTGGTGGACGGCTTCACCACCCCGCCGATGCTGATGATGGGCCATGCCCGGCCGTACTGCGCGGCCCGGCTGGAGGCGTGCGGCTACCAGAAAGAGCGGGACCTGCTCGCCTACCTGATCGACGCCGACGTGGCGGAAACGCCGCTGCGGCGGATGGCGGTGGCCAGGACCCGGCGGCGGATCACCACCCGCACGGTCAGCCGCAAGCATTTCCAGGAGGACCTGGACCTCATCTTCACCCTGTTCAACGACGCCTGGGCCGACAACTGGGGGTTCGTGCCCATGACCCGCAGCGAGATCACCCACATGGCCGCGGGCCTGAAGTTCCTCATCAACGAGCGGTTCGCCCGCATCGCCATGGTCGACGGCGAGCCGGCGGCCTTCATCGTCGTGCTCGCCAACCTCAACGAGGCCATCGCCGGCCTGCGCGGCCGTCTCTTCCCCTTCGGCTGGCTGCGACTGCTCTGGCGGCTCAAGGTGCGCCACCCGGAGAGCGGCCGCATGCTGCTCATGGGGGTGCGCAAGGCCTACCAGGAAAGCCTTCTGGGCGCGGCCCTGGCCTATCGGCTGATCGGCGACATCCAGCCGGACGTGGTGGCCGGCGGCATGCGCCGGGTGGAACTCTCCTGGGTGCTCGAGGACAACCAGGGCGTGCGCTCCATCATCGGCGAGTTCGGCGGCCGGGCCTACAAGCGCTACCGCATCTACGGGAGAGCGTTGTGAGCGGCCCCGGCGGGGCAGGGGGACGGGGGTTCACCGCCATCATCCTCGCCGCCGACCGGGAAGCCGCCAACCCGGTGGCCGCGGCCGCCGGCGTGGCCTGCAAGGCGCTGGCGCCGGTGGCCGGCACGCCCATGGTGGCGCGGGTGTTGACAGCCCTGGCCGACTCGGGCGAGGTGGAGCGGATGGTGCTCTGCGGCCCGGCCCGGGCGATCGTCGAGGCGAGCCGGCCGCTTGCCGCGGCACTCGCCCGTTTCGACGCGGGCTGGCTGGAACCCCTGGCCACCCCGAGCCTGAGCGCCCACCACGCCCTGGCCTCGCTGCCCGAACAGGCGCCGGTGCTGCTCACCACCGCGGACCACGCCCTGCTCAGCGCGCGCGTGGTCCGTGATTTTTGCCGCCGGGCGCGTTCCAGCGGCTGCGACGCCGTGGCCGGAGTGGCCCGGCGCGAAACCGTGCTCGCCGCCTTTCCGGGCACCCGCCGCACCGCCTACCGGTTCCGGGACGGCAGCTACTGCTCGTGCAACCTGTTCGCCCTGCTCACCCCGGCATCCCGCCGGGTGCCGCAGTTCTGGCGGCGGGTCGAGGCAGAGCGCAAGCACCCGCTGCGGGTGATCCGCATCCTCGGCTGGACCACGGTGCTCCGCTACCTGCTCGGCCGGCTCACCCTGGACGATGCGCTTGGCCGGTTGAGCGCCCGGCTGGGCTGCACGGCCGGGGCCGTGGTCCTGCCGTACGCCGAGGCGGCCGTGGACGTGGACACGGTGGCCGACTGGCAGGACGCCGAACGGATCGCCGGCGGCGGGCGGAGCTGACCGGCGGCTCAGTCCACCCTGGCCTGCTCGAGGTTGAGGGTCACCGTGCCGAACAGCCCGGCCGAGCCGCTCACCCGCAGCGGCAGGCGGCTCTGCGGGTGCAGGTGGATGCGGATGTCCCGGCGCAGGCCGAGCAGGGAAAAGGGTTCCGCCGCCTGGCCCGGGGCGGGCAGGGGTTCGCTGGCGAGCGCATACACTTCCGCCTCGACCTGTTCGGTGACCGTCTGCTCGCGGCCGGCAGCGAGTTGGGTGTAGTTCGGCTGCAGGGGTTCCGTGCCAACGGACCGGAGGGTGAGCCGGTGCAGGTGCTGCCGGCCGAATACGCAGAGCACCAGGGGCTGTTCCGGCAGGACCGGTCGGTGCGCCAGCAGGTGGAGGATGAGCGCCGGGTCCGAGACCTCCCCGCAGCCGGCCAGTTCTGCCGGGAAAGGGTAGAAGGAGGTTTCCCGCTCGGTCCAAATGGCCGGGGCCAGTCCCTCCTCGCCTGCCTCGGCCGGCTCGATTGTGAACCGGCGGACCCCGGCCGCCTCCCGGCAATAGCGCTTCAGCCAGGGGTCGCCCTCCCGGTTGCGGCGCACCCGGGCGCGCAGGCTGCTGTCCGCCGGGGCGAAGCAGACCCGCTCCTCGTAACGGTTGTTCAACCCCGGGCCGCGCGAGGAAAGGACCACGGTCAGCTGCTGTTCGTCTTCGCCCGGCTCGCCGCAGCCGTCCGCCCGGCCGGCCGCCGGCCGGTTCGCCCCCTCCGCGTCGGCCACCACCGGTTCGATGCGCAGGCGGACGGAGAGCGCGGCGGTGAAGCGGGTGGCGGTGAAGGTCAGCTCGCGCCACCCGTGGCCCGGCGGCGCGAGGGCGGGGTCGGGTTCCGCGGCCCGGCCGGCGGAGGCCGGCAGAACCAGCGCCACCAGCAGGACAAGGGCGCGGACGAGACGCACACAGGGGGACAGGCAAATCATGCGGGTGTTCTCTGCTCCAGGTGGATTGCCGCAGGGGCGGGTCGGGTCGGGCGTGACTGCCGCCGAATCTGGGATATTTTTTGCCATCCGGCAAAGAAATCTTTCCTCGGGCTGAAAATTGTCCTACAAGTGGGCCTGCCGACCGCCGCGGGCGCCGGTCCGTTCACCGGGCCGGCAGCTGTTGGCCGGCGGTCCGTTCAGACAGAAACCAGGAGTTGTTTGCATGAAGGTTATCATTCTCAGTGCCGGCCAGGGCACCCGGCTCTTGCCGCTGACCGCCGACCGGCCCAAGTGCCTCATCCCGGTGCAGGGCAAAACCGTGCTCGAATGGCAGATCGACGAGCTGCACCGCGCGGGCATCGACAACATCACCGTGGTGGTCGGCTACAACGCCCCCATGGTCGAGGCCCTGCTGGCGGACCGCTACGGCCCCGGCCGGGTGCGCACCCGCTGCAACGCCGACTACGCCAGCACCGACAACCTGGTCAGCTGCTGGCTGGTGCGCGACCTGATGGACGAGGATTTCATCCTGCTCAACGGCGACACCCTGTTCACCGGCGGCATCGTCGAGCGGCTGCTGGCCGCGCCCGCGGCCCCGGTCACGGTCACGGTGCACTGCAAGGCGGCCTATGACGCCGACGACATGAAGGTGAGCCTGGACGGCGACCGGCTCCTGCACGTGAGCAAGGACATCCCCCTGGCCGATGTGCATGGCGAGTCCATCGGCATGATCCTGTTCCGCGGCAAGGGCCCGGCCCTGTTCCGGGACGGCCTGGAGCGGGCCCGCGCCGACCGGGCCTGCAACTGGCGCTGGTTCCTGTCGGTGATCGATCAGCTGGCCGGCAGCGGGGTGGTGCGCACCTGCCTGACCGGCGGCCTGCCCTGGTGCGAGATCGACTACCCGGCCGACCTGGACGTGGCCCGCCAGGTGATGGCCGATTACTGCCGCACCCGGGACAGGGCCGCGCTCCAGCACACCTGAACGGCCGCGGGCGGCTGCCCCGGCCGGCCGCCCCTGCTCCCTCCCGCCTGCCCCCAGCCGCATCCCGTTCCCCGTGATCATCGATCGCTACATCATGCGGGAAATCCTCAAGCCCACGGCGGCCATCTGCCTGGTGCTGGTGGTGATCTACGGCTCGTCCATGGCCACCCGCTACTGGGAGGACGCGGTGCAGGGACTGCTGGCGGGCGCCACCGTGCTCCAACTGATCCTCTGCCGGGTGCTCATCAGCCTGGAGGTGCTCCTGCCCACCACCTTCTACCTGGCGGTGGTCATCGCCCTCGGCCGGTTCGCGGCCGGCGGCGAGCTGACCGCCATGTCCGCCTGCGGTATCGGCACCGCCCGGGTGACCCGGGCCGTGGCCCTGCTCGCCTTGCTGGTGGCCGCCACCGTGGCCGTGCTCTCCCTTTCCGTCCGTCCCTGGGCCTGGACCCAGTTCTTCCTGCTCAAGGCCCGGGCCGAGGCCCGCTTCGATCTCACCCGCATGCAGGGCGGCAATTTCTACGAGCTGGCCGGCGGCAACCGGGTGCTGTTCGCCGACCGGGTGGACACCCGCATCCCCAGTGCGGACAAGGTGTTCGTCCTCAACCGCCGCGACGACGGGCTGCAGGTGATCGCCGCGGCCCGGGCGGCCCAGTCCCGCCCCGAGGCGGGATCCGGCCCGGCCATCACCCTGGAACAGGGCAGTGTCTACGAATTCCCGGCCACGGGCGAGGGCGGCGTGGTGCTGGCCTTCACCGCGGCCACCATGCGGCTCTCCACCGACGAGGCCGTGCTCCTGGCCTACCGGGTCAAGGCCGCGGCCAGCCGCGACCTGCTCGCTGCCGGCAGCCGCGAGGCCACGGCCGAGCTGCAGTGGCGCCTCGCCGCCCCGCTGGCCAGCCTCCTGCTCGGCCTGGTCGCCGTGCCGCTCAGCCGTTCCAGCCCGCGCGGCGGGCAGCAGGGCGGCCTGCCGGCGGCCATCCTGCTGTTCGCCGCCTACTACAACGTGAGCGCCATCGCCAAGAAGCTGGTCGCCCAGGGGGCGATCGGCGTGCTGCCCGGGGTGTTCTGGGGCCAGATCCTGCTGCTGGTCTGCCTGCTCCTGCTCAACGGGCGGTGGCTGGCGCGGTGGCGCCGGTCATGAGAACCCTGGACCGTTACATCGGCCGGACCTTCCTGGCTGCCTGCCTGCTCATCCTGGCCGTGCTCGCCGTGCTGCTCAGCCTGTTCGAGCTGATCGCCCAGCTGGAGGACGTGGGCAGGGGCGGCTACGGCCTGGGCAGCGCCCTCGGCTACGTGCTCTGCACCCTGCCGGGCCGGCTGCTCGACCTGCTGCCCGTGGCCACCCTGCTCGGCGGCATCGTCGCCCTGGGGCTGCTCAACGACCGGGGCGAGATCGTCGCCATGGAGGCGGCCGGGGTCAGCCGGGCGCGCACCGGCGCGGCGGTGCTCGGCGCCAGCCTGCTGCTCATGGTTGTTGCCGCCCTGCTGGCGGAACTGGTGGTCCCGGGCCTGGAGGCGCGCGCCCGGCGGCTGCAGGCCGCGGGCATCGCCGCCGACGAGGGCGTGACCCTGACCGGGGAGGGGTTCTGGATGCGCCGCGGCCGCACCTACATCCACGCCGGCCGGATGCTCGGCACGGGCGTGGCCGCGGACCTGGACCTGTTCACCTTTGACGGCGAGGGTCGCCTGCAGAGTGCCATTCGGGCCCGCCGGGCGGTGCTCGAGGCGGATGGCCGCTGGCTGCTCCATGACGTGGAGGAGCGGCGGGTGGCAGAGGGTGCGATCACCGTCCACCGGGCGGCCAGTCAACCCATGGGCGAGTTCCTGCGCGTCGACCAGGTGGGGCTGCTCGGCCTGCCCCCGGCCAGCCTGTCCACCCCGGACCTGCTGCGCTCCATCGAGGCCCTGGAGCAGAGCGGCCAGAATGCCGACCGTTACGCCATCGCCCTGTGGCGCAAGCTCGGCATGCCGCTGGGCACCGGCGCCATGGCCCTGCTCGCCCTCAGCTTCGTGTTCGGCCCGACCCGGGGCGTGGGCGCCGGCTACCGGGTCGCCCTGGGCACCTTTGTCGGCATCGTCCTCTATTTCTTCGACCAGATGTCCATTCAGTGGGGCCTCCTGCTCAACCTGAGCCCGGCCCTCACCGCCCTGGCGCCGTTCGTGCTCATCGGCGCGGTGGCCGGGCTGCGCCTGCGCCGAATTGGCTGAACCGCGCGCGCCGGCCTCAGAGTGCGAACTCCCGCCGGACACCGTCGACGAACCCGTTCTCCTCCGCGTCCAGGCGCCGCTCCCGCTGGCCGATCGCCCAGCCGCGGGCGGTGCGGCGGACGGTGTAGAGGAAATAGCGGCTCCGCCGTCCCTCGGGCCCCCGGCGGGCGGTTATCGACGGCGCCCCCAGCACCGGTACGGGCCCGTGCGGACCGGGCAGGGTGGCGCTGATGGTGCGGTGGGTGTGGCCGAACAGCACCAGCTCCACCCCGTGGCGGGCGATCAGGGCCTGCAGGGCGGGTGCGTCGGTGAGGCCACGGCGCCAGCTGACCGCGTTCGTCACCGGCGGGTGGTGGATGAGCAGCACCCGGCACCACCCTTGGCCGGCCAGCCGCTCGAGCAGGGTGGCCAGCCGAGCCAGCTGGGCGGCGCCGAGGGTGCCGCTGGCCAGGTGGGGCGCGGTCGGTTCGGCCGTGCTGCAGCCGATCAGGGCCACCGGCGGACGCAGGCGCAGGGTGGGGAACAGGGCCGACAACTCGGCCGGCAGGGGCTCGTCCGCCTGCGACCCGTCGCCCTGCAGCCAGGGCAGCCAGCAGGCCAGGGTCTCCCGCCAGTCGCCGGCCAGGTAGCGGTCGTGGTTGCCGGGCACCACCGTGACCCGCTCGGCCGGACCCAGGGTCTGCAGCCAGGCGCCGGCCACCGCGCCTTCGCCCGCCAGGCCCAGGTGGGTGAGGTCGCCGGTGACGGCAATGTGGTCCGGCCGCATCCGTTGCAGGTCACCCGCAAGCGTGGTAAGTAGGCCCTCGTCCTGCTCGCGGCGCCGTTTCAGCTGCCAGCGCAGCCAGCCGAACAGCCGCTTGGTGAGGAAATCGCGCGGGCGCAGCCGTTCCGGGCGAGCCAGGTGCGGATCGGAGCAGTGGGCGAGCACCCACTCCGTGGTCAGGGAGGGGGCGTCCGTGCCGGCAGGCGACGGTGTGCCGGCAACGGCCGGGGCTGGGGCGGCTGATCTGGTCATGGCCCAAGCTATACCGGATGGGGTCTTTTTGCGCAAAGGCAGACTGGACCGCATGCCCCGCCACAGACCGGCAGAGCCGTGCGCCGGGTCTTCTTTTCACCCACCTCTTCAGCAGACAGTCCCATGAGCGTGCATCTTCTTTTTTGTCAACCCAGCCCGGTCACCATCTGGGGCCGGACCTCCCGCGAACGGATCGAACGCATCCTCGGCGACGCGGTGCGCCCCTGCACCGCCGACCAGCTGGCCGACCTGGCCGCAGACGACACGGTCGTCATTTTCCGCGGCGATTATCTCTACGACGACCGGTTGGTCAGCCACCTGGCGGCCACGGCGAACCTCCTCCTGCAGCTGGACGCCCCACCCCACCCGGCGGTCGCAGCCCACGTGCCGGCCGCGCTGGCCGCCGAGGCCCTGGCCCTGGTGGACGGCGCCGCCGCGGACGCGACCCTGCCCGGGGTTGAGCGCTCCACCCCGAACACCATCACCCTGGCCTTCCAGAAGAAGCTGCGCAAGAGCGAGCCGCCCTTTGTCCTGCCGATCACCGCCCAAGGCAGCCGGGCGCTGGAGCAGCGGCTGTTCGACTGGTCCTACAAGGGGGTCACCGACCTGGTCACCAAGTGGGCCTGGCCCGTGCCGGCCCGGCGGGTGGTGGCCCTGGCCGTGCGCTGGCGCCTGACCCCCAACCAGGTGACCCTGGCGGGGCTGGTGCTGGTGTGCATCGCCGGCGCCTGTTTTTCTGCCGGCCTGTACGGGGTCGGCCTGGCGGCCGGCTGGCTGATGACCTTTCTTGACACCGTGGACGGCAAGCTCGCCCGGGTGACGCTCACCTCAAGCCGGTTCGGTCACTACTTCGACCACCTGATCGACCTCATCCACCCGCCCCTGTGGTACCTGCTGTGGGGATTGGGGCTGTCCGCGGCCCAGGTCGAGGGGTTGGGGCTGGAGCTTGCGACCTGTTTCCGGCTGATCTTCGCCGGCTACGTGGCCGGCCGGCTGGTGGAGGGCAGCTTCCAACTGCTGCTCGGCCGGTTCAGCATCTTCTGCTGGCGGCCGGTGGACTCCTGGTTCCGGCTGATCACCGCCCGCCGCAACCCCTGCCTGATCCTGCTCACCGCGAGTGTCCTCGCCGGTCGGCCCGAACTGGGCCTTTTCGCCGTGACCGGTTGGACCGTGGCCAGCACCCTTTTCCTGCTCGGCCGACTGGCCCTGGCCGGCCGGGAACGGCTCCGCCGGGGCGAGCCGCTCCAGTCCTGGCTGGCCGAGGCGGATGAGCCGCCCTATGCCGGCACCCGGGCGGCCCGCATCTTTGCCGGCCGCTGAACCGGGCCGCCGGTGCCATGACCGCGACCACCTTTGTCGGCGAGCGGCCCTCACAGATCGGCCTGCTCTACAACCCGCTGAGCGGCACCAACCGGCGTGATCCGGCCCTGCTGCCCGGCGCGGTCGCGGGTCTGGCCGAGG
>JAGODN010000099.1 GCA_017998195.1 Desulfobulbus sp.
GTCATGGCCAGGGCCACGGAGATGACCGTGGGCAGCTTCTGGCCGATGCCCATGAGCAGGTCGTGCTTGGAGGGCGAATCGTGGCAGATGTCGGCCCCGTGCTTGTAGAGGAAGGCCTCGAATTCGCTGCAGAACATGCCGCTGCGCGAGGTGCGCACGACGATCGCGTTCTTGTCCTTCATGGTGGCCGCCTGCGGCCCCCAGAGGTTGTGCACGAGCATCACCTCCACCGCCTCGTTGGTGGCCGCGAGCGCGCTGGCGATGGTCTGCTCCGACTCGCCGGCAAGGAGGATCAGGGCCTTGCCCGGGGCGAGCAGCGGCCCGTAGCGGCGCACCGTCTCCGAGGTGACCGAGATGGGCACGCAGACCACCACCACGTCCACCCGGGGGATCATCTCCTCGGGCCGCAGGGCGGTGCTGCGGCCGGTGAGCTGCACCTCGTAACCTTCGCTCTCCAGCCGCCGGGCGAACCAGCGGCTCATGTCGCCGGTGCCGATGAAGCCGAAGGAGCGGATGTGCTTGGTGCGCATGTCCACCCGGGGAAAGCTGCCGAGCACGCGGATCACGCCCCGCTGCTGGATCACCCGTGACTCGATGTGTTCGATGGCGCTGGCCAGGGCCGCGTTGCGGATGTGGCCCTCGGCCTCCAGGTAGATGCGCAGTTTCTGGGTCTTGATGTCGTTTTCGGCGCGCATGTCGATGATGCTGATGCCGCGCCGGGAGAATTCGCCGAGGATGTCGACGAGCAGGCCGACCCGGTCGTCCAGGGGCTCGGTGATCAGGGTGGTGGCGTCGTAGCCGGTGGCCTCGGCGAGCGCGTGGCCGAGCACCGCGTAGCGGGTGCGGTTGTGTGGCGCCAGTTCGCGCTCGATCACGCGCAGGCCGAGCGCATTGAGGGTGTCGGCGTTGTCGATCACCGCCCGGTTCGCGGTGTCGCCGCTCGCGCGGATATCGGCCACGGCCCGGGCAACGTCCTGGACGCTCATCTCGGTGATGCCGGGCATCCGCTCCTCGATGAACTCCTCGCACTGGATGAACACCTCGCGCTGGCCGATGAGCAGCTGCAGATCGCCGATGGTGATGCCCTCGTCGAAAACCCCGAGGGAGAGGTTGCCCTGGAGCAGGATGTTGTCGATCCAGAAGCCGGTTCGGATCTGGTCGAACAGGCGGAAGGACTGTTTCTTTTCTCCCTCGCGGGTATTATAGACCGGCAGGATGGCGTAGTCGGCCAGGTGGGCGTCAAAGGCGGCGAGCAGGTCGCGGACGTGCGGGTAGGCGCGGATCGCCGCGGCCGGGGCGAACTGCGCGGCAGCCTGCCAGGACTGGGAGTGTTCCGGTCCCAGGATCGCTATGGTTGTCATTGCTGCCTCCTGTTGCACACGATTGATCCGGCCATTGCCCGCCCCAGTCGGCCCCACTGTCACATGGCCGCCGAAAGCGCCGCAGCGCAAGGAATTCCGGCCGACGGTGGCGGCGATGATAATTTTTTTTTGCTGAAATGACAAACGCTAATGCACAGCCCTGAGCACGCCGCCGACACCCGGGGTTCGGTGGCGGAGTACGTGGCCGCGCTCAAGGGGTCGAGCCGGTTCGGGCCGCAGGTGGTCGCCCATCGGATTGTTCCGCCCGCGGCCCCGCAGGAGGCCCCGACCGACCTGCTGGCCCCGGAACTGCGGCAGCTCCTGCGGACCCTTGGCATCGACCGTCTCCACGCCCACCAGCACGCGGCCATCGAGGCCATCCTCGCCGGCCGGCACACGGTGGTGGCCACGCCCACGGCCTCGGGCAAGAGCTTCATCTACACCCTGCCGATCCTGCAGGCCTGCCTCAACGATCCGGACAGCCGGGCGCTCTGCCTGTTCCCGCTCAAGGCGCTCGCCCAGGACCAGCTGAAGACCCTGGAGCAGTTGTGGCGCCTGCTGCCGGAGAGCGCCCGGGGTCATGCCGGTGCGGCGGCCATCTACGACGGTGACACCACCGACTACCGGCGCAGGAAGATTCGCGAACTGCCGCCGCCGGTACTCATCACCAACCCGGACATGCTCCACCTCGGCCTGCTCCCCCATCACGCCAAGTGGGGCCATTTTTTCGCGGGCCTGCGCTACGTGGTCATCGACGAGGTGCACACCTACCGCGGCGTGTTCGGCAGCCACGTGGCCTGGGTGCTGCGGCGGCTCAAGCGCATCTGCGCCCTCTACGGCGCGGATCCGACCTTTGTGCTCGCCTCGGCCACCATCGGCAACCCGGGCGAGCACGCCCGCCTGCTCATCGACGCGCCCGCGGGCGAAATCACCCGTTCCGTGGCCGGGCGGGCGGCGCGCCACGTGCTGCTCATCAACCCGCTGGACTCGGCCGCCACCACCGCCACCCTGATGCTCGAGGCCGCCGTCAGCCGCGGCCTGCGCACCATCGTCTACTGCCAGTCGCGCCGGATGACCGAGCTGATCACCATCTGGACCGGGCAGCGGCTCAAGGAACGACAGCACCTTGTGGCCTCGTACCGCTCCGGTTTCCTGCCCGAGGAGCGGCGGCAGATCGAGGCGCGCCTCGCTGCGGGCAGCCTGCTGGGGGTGATCTCCACCTCGGCCCTGGAACTGGGCATCGACATCGGCCACCTGGACCTCTGCCTGCTGGTCGGCTACCCGGGTTCGATGATGGCCACCTGGCAGCGCGCCGGCCGGGTGGGCCGGCAGCAGCGGGAATCGCTGGTGGTGCTCATCGGCCACGAGGACGCCCTGGACCAGCACTTCATGCGCAACCCGGAAGACTTCTTCAGCCGGCCGGTGGAGCCGGTGACCATGAACCCGGACAACCCGTACATCGCCGGTGCCCAGCTGGTCTGCGCCGCCGCGGAACTGCCGCTGACCGCGGGCGAGCCGCTGCTGCAATCCCCCGAGGCGGAGGCGATCCTGCACCGCCTGACCGACGAGCTGCACCTGCTGCAGTCCTCGGACGGCACCACCTGGTTTTCGCCGCAACTCCAGCCGCAGCGGCACGTCAACCTGCGCGGCGGCGGCCCCTCCTTTGCCATCCGCGAGCAGCCGGCGCGCACCCTGCTCGGCACCATCGACGGCGGCCGGGTGCTGCGCGACTGCCACCCCGGCGCCATCTACCTGCACATGGCCCGGACCTTCCACGTGGACAGCCTGGACCTGGAGGCCCGCGAAATCCTCGTCAGCCCGGTACGGCCGCCCTACTTCACCCGTGCCCTGAGCGAGAAAACCACGGAAATCCTGCGGGAAAAAGCCAGCGTCGAGTATGGCTCGACCCAGGTGCACTTCGGCACCCTGCGGGTCACCGAGCGGATCATCGGCTACCAGCGGGTGGCGACCGGCAGCCTGCGTGTGCTCGCCCGGGTTCCCCTCGACCTGCCGCCGCAGGTGTTCGAGACCGAGGGGTTGTGGGTGGAGGTGCCGGACCGCGTGCGCGAACAGACCGAGGCGGCCCGGCTGCACTTCATGGGCGGCATCCACGCCATGGAACACGCCCTGATCGGCCTGATGCCGCTGGTAGTGCTCTGTGACCGGGGCGATCTCGGCGGCATCTCCCACCCCTGGCACGAGCAGGCGGGCAGTGCGGCGGTGTTCGTCTACGACGGCTACACCGGCGGCATGGGCCTCACCGCCCGCGCCTTTGCCTGCATCCGGGCGCTGCTCGATCAGACCCGGCAGGCGGTGGCCGCCTGCGGGTGCGAGTTGGGCTGCCCCTCCTGCGTCCACTCGCCCAGGTGCGGCTCCGGCAACCGGCCCATTGACAAAGAGGCCTGCCTGTTCGTCCTTGACCGACTCTCAACCGGCGGCCCACCGGCGACGCGGCCGCGGACCGTGACGGCAACGACGGCGCCGCGGACGGCCGCTCCGGCCTCGGCAGGCACGGCAAAGCAACCGGTTTCGACAGGGGAACCGGGGCTGCCGGCGCGGTACGGGGTGTTCGACGTGGAGACGCAGCGGTCCGCCCAGGAGGTGGGCGGCTGGCACCGGGCGGAGTTGATGCGGGTAAGCGTGGCGGTACTCTACGAGAGCGACGGCGAGCGGTTCACCGCCTACACCGAGGACACCATCGGGCGGATGATCGAGCGGCTGTTCGCCCTCGATCTGGTGATCGGCTTCAACAACAAGCGGTTCGACAACAGGGTGCTGTCCCGGTATACCGGCCGGGATCTGGGAGCCCTCCCCTCGTTCGACATCCTCGAGGCGATCACCGGTCGGCTGGGCTATCGGCTCAGCCTCGACCGGCTGGCGGAGCGGACCCTGCGGGTGCAGAAAACAGGCGACGGCCTGCTCGCCCTGCAATGGTTCCGGCAGGGCGAGATGGCTAGGCTGACCGACTATTGCCGCCGGGACGTGGTCATCACCCGGGATCTGTTCCTGTTCGGGCTCCGGCAGAGTTACCTGCTGTTTTGCAATAAGGCCGGGGCAGAGGTGCGGCTGCCGGTGGATTTCGCGACTGAAGTGGCGGCGCGGCAACGGCGCCGCTGAACACCGCTTACGGCCAGACCAGGTCCTTGTGCACCCAGCCGGTGAGATCCGGGTGGCTGACCTTGACCCAGTCCCCCTTCTGCTCGACCTTGACAAAGATCACGTCGCGCACGCTCTTGCCCACCACCGGATCCTTGCTGGTCGGGCCGCTGCGGACGTTGCACTCCTTGGCCTTGACGATCACGTGGGGGGTTTTGTTCACCACCGAGGTCTGGATATAGCCCTTGTCACCCTCGTAATCGCTGACCTTGTACCACTGGCCTTCCTGCCCCAGCACCTGCAGCGGATAGCCGGCCGGCAACTGGTAGAGAACCTCACTCGTGGTGGCAGGGCCGGAACGCAGGTTGACGCCGTCCCTGGCCACGCTCAGGAACTCGGCAGCGCCGGCGCCGCCGGCAAGGCAGGCCGGCGCAAACACGCCGAGCGCGAGAAAGTACAGGATTTTTTTCATGTTACACTCTCCTTGAGGTTTCGTTGGGCGATCATTGCTGCGCGGCCGGGGCAGGACCGGTGAGCAGCATGAGAAATTCCTGGTTGCCCTTGGCCCCGCGAATCGGCGAGGCGACCACCCCCGCGCAGGTCAGGTCGTGTTGGGCGCCGAACCCGCGCACCATGGCCAGCGCCTGGTCGTGCAGGGCAGCATCGCTGACAATCCCGCCCGGGCCGATGTTCTCCCGGGGCAGTTGGAACTGCGGTTTGACCAGGGCCAGGATGCGGACGGCGGCACGGAACAGGGGCAACAGCGGCGGGAAGAGCGGGGCGAGCGAGATGAAGGAGGCGTCGATAACGGCCAGGTCAAGGGGCTCGGGGATGTGGGTCGCGCTCAGATGGCGGGCATTGGTCCGTTCGAGAACCACCACCCGTGGATCCTGGCGGAGTTTCCAGTCGAGCAGGCCGTAGCCCACGTCGATGCTGTACACCCTCGTTGCGCCGAACTGCAGCAGGCAATCGGTGAACCCGCCGGTGGAGCAGCCGATATCGGCGCAGATCAGGCCGGCGGGGTCGACCTGCAGGGCCAGCAGACCGGCCTCGAGTTTTTCGCCGCCGCGACTCACGTAGCGCCGCCCCGGCCTGACCGTGATGGCCGCGCCAACACCCACCGGACAGCCGGCCTTGTCACAGGGGCGACCGTCCACCTGCACCCGCCCCCCACCGATCAGCCCGATGGCCTGATCCAGGGTTTCCGCCAGGCCCCGTTCGACAAGCAGACGGTCCAGTCGCTGTTTTGCCGGCCCACCCAAAGGGTTGCTGCTTACAGTTTGCCCAGCCGCTCCTTGGCCTGGGCCGCTTCGGGGCTGCTGCCGTGGTCGCTGATCAGCTTTTTGTAGATGATCTTGGCGGTCTCGTGGTCGGTCAGTTTCTCGAAGGACATGCCCTGTTTGAGCAGCGCGTTGGGGGCCAGGGGGTCGGAACTGTGGTTGGAGATCACCTTCTGGTAATCGAGGATGGCCAGATCGTACTCGCCCTGGTTGTAGAGGCTCTCACCCATGTAGAACAGGGATTTGGCAGCCTGCGAACCGTTGGGGTTGGTGGAAAGGGACTGTTCGAAACCCTTGTAGGCATCCTTGTAGTTCTTGCCCTTGTACTGCGCCATGGCCTGGGAAAACGGGTCGGAGGAGGTGGCCGCGGGGGCGCTGGCCGCTGTTTTCTCCGGGGCGGGGGTCGGTGGTGGCGGCGGCGCTGAAGCGGCGGCGGTAGTCGCTGCCGGGGCTGTTGCCGCCGGGGCGGCAGTCGTCCTGGCCGGTGCAGTGGTGGCCCTGGCGGGGGTGGCGGCCGGTTGGTCGACCGAGGCAGCCGGCGCCGGGGCGGCAGTGGCCACCCGGGTCTTGGTGGTGCTCGGGCTGACCCGCACCGGCTTGGTCGCCGCCGCACTGGTGGCAGCTGTGGCTGATGCGGCCTTCTGGCGGGCCGCCTCGGCCTTTTTCGCCGCCTCCAAGGCGCGCTTCTCGGCCTCGTTGATCCGCGTCTGCTGGGCCTTGCTGAAGCTCTCCGTCACCTGGGTGATCTTTTCCTCGAGGATGGCGATCTTCTGGTTCATTTCGGCCAGCTTGGCGTCCTGCTCGGTGCGCAGGGCGGCAAGCGAGGTCTGCAGGCCGGCGATGTTTTCCCTGGTTTCGTCACGGAACTGGGTTGTCTGGGCGGTGGTCTCTTCGATGGTCGAGCGGATGCGCAGGGTCTCCCCCTCGACCTGATCGATCTTGCTGACCGAACTCGCCTGGCGCTTCTGCATCTGGTCGACCGCGTTGTTGCGAACATCCTCGACCTTCTGATTGACCGCGCGCAACTGGTACTGCAGGTCGCGGACATCGTCCTGGGAGGCGCATTGCGTCAGCAGCAGCAGCGAACAGCCGGCAACAGTGATGGTTTTCATGGTTTTCATAGCAGACCCCCGTCTTCTCGTCGACCCGGTTATGGGTGCATTAGTCTTGCGTGTGTTTGCCTCCGGGACAACCCGACGGTTCCGGAGCGCACTGGCCGGCAGCTGCCGGTTGTGATCAGGGCAGCCGCTTGGACCACTGCGGGTAGGATTGGTTGCCCTTGAAGTTGAACAGGGTGCGCACGTCCTTGCCGTTCTTGCTGACCACGCAGACCTTGGAACTGCCGCCGCCTTTTTTGGTCACCGCAATCAGCCTGCCGTCCGGCGCCCAGGTGGGCGACTCGTAGTTGCCGCCCGAGGTCAGCTGACGCACGTTGCCGCCATTGCGGTCCATGATGAACAGCTGGTAGGTGCCGCCCTGCAGCCCGGTGAAGGCGATCTCGTCGCCCTTGGGCGACCAGGCCGGCTCACTGTTCTCGGAATTCTTGAAGGTCAGCCGCTGCACTTGGCGGCTGGCCATGTTCATCACATAAACGTTGGGCTTGCCGCTGCGGTCGGAGACAAAGGCCATGGACTGGCCGTCGGGCGAAAACGAGGGCGAAACATTGATACCCGCATGGGAGGTCAGCTGTTCGATGATGTTCCCCTGGCGATCGATGGTGTACAGATCCGGGGTGCCGCCCTTGCTCAGGGTCACCACCATGGTGCGCCCGTCGTTGGAAAAGGCGGGCGCCAGGTTCAACCCCTTGCGGCGGGAGATGGCGCTGGTGGTCTTGTTCTGGCGCAGATCGGTGATGTAGAGATCCTGGTTGCCGCGATGGTAGGTGGAATAGGCGAGGAAGTTGCCGTCCGGCGAGAACCGCGGCGACACGCACAGGGCGTTGTGGCGGGTGATCTGGCGCGGGTGGCGGCCAAGGATGTCGGTCACGAAGACCTCCTTGCGGCCGGTGCCGTCGGAGATCAGGGCCATGGAGGTGCGGGAAACGCCCGCCTCGCCCGTGAAGTCCTCGATCAGGCCATCACACAGGCGCAGGGTCATGTCCTCCCACTGGGAGGAGGTGCCCTTGAAGCGGCGACCGGCCAGCAACTGGTTGCTGGCCACGTCGAGGATCTGGCCCTCGATGGCCATGCCGGCCGGATCGCCGACGATCTGACCCATGACCACGTAATCGGCGCCCAGGGACTGCCAGTCGGCCTCGCGTGAGCCGCCGAAGCGGGCCGTATCGATGACCGCGATGAAACCGTGCAGTTCCAAGCCTTTGGTGAGCAGTTGGGCAACGGCCTGGCCCTGCTGCCCGGCGGCGCCACCGGTGAAGGTGGGCACGGCCACCATGATTTTGCGCACATTGGCGGCAGTGATATCGAAGTAGGCCCGTTCCGCGGCGCTCTCCCGCGCCAGGGTCACGAAAAGAACGCTCACCACCAGGGCCAGTATCACTGCGAGTCTGTTTTGTCGCTTCATAATCCGTTGGAAATCTGTCTGAATTTTATAGTGGGCCGGAGCGGCACAACTTATATACACGATCTCTTACATATTGCCAAGTTCACCCGGCTTGAATTTGAAACCCACTCCCGTGGTGTCCTGCTGCATCAGCGGCGGGAACGGCGGCATGGGCGC
>JAGODN010000101.1 GCA_017998195.1 Desulfobulbus sp.
CCCCCTGTGGATGCCGCGCCCTCCGTGGACGAGTTCGGCGCCGACCGCTGGACCGCGCTGGAATACCGCCAGGTACGGGCGCGCCACGGCGAACCGTCGCCGGACAAGACCTACATCCTCATGTGCAACGCCGGGCCGCGTTCCTACGAGGTCCAGGTGTTTCTCGACCACCTCGGCACGGTGGACACCCTGGTGCTGTGCGGCGGCATGAACGTGATCAGCCGACTGGGCGTGGACTGGTACATCAGGTAGGGCAGCGGCGTAGGTAGGGCAGCGGCAGGGCGCAGCTTCGGGGCTGGTCAGAGGCCGCCCCGAAGGTGCGGCCCTGTTGGCGGCGGGTCGGTCGGGAAGGAGGGCGCAGCCGCCGGGCGATCGGCCCGGCTGCGACCGGACGTGGGCCAGGCGGAGCTGTCGTTCAGGCGGAAAGGCCTGTCAGGAAGGCGGGCAAGCGGTCGAAGTAGCGGCCGACGTCTTCCGGCCGGTGGGCGTCGGAACCGGCACTGAGCGGGATGCCGCGCTCCAGGGCCAGGGTGATGATCCACGGCGCCGGGAAGGGCGTGCCGCGGAAGTCGAAGCCCGAGGTGTTGATTTCCAGGGCCACGCCCCGTTCCTGCACGGCGTCGAGCAGGTCGATGATCTGCTGCCGGTGGCTGTCGTCGAAGCGGAGTGCCGGGTAATGCCGCAGGGCCGCGTCCAGGTGGCAGAGCACGTCGCAGTCGATCTCCCGGACCGCGGCGATGAGAGCGTCGAAATACCGGCTGAGCACCCGGTCCACGCCGATGGCGGCAAAGGTGTCCAGGCTCTCCTGCCTCCGGCTGAGCAGGTTTAAATGGCTGCCGCCATGGGCATGGAAGTGGCAACTGAGGCCGACCCGGTCCCACGGGTAGCGGGCCAGGCGGGTGCGAACCGCAGCGGGAGCCGCCGGGTTGTAGCCGGTCTCCACCCCAAGCCGGACCTCGATCACGCCGCGGAAGCGCTCGCGCAGGCGCAGGCCCTCGGCGAAGTAGTCGTCGAAGTCCTCCTGTTCGAGCCAACTCTTCGGCTGGTAGTTGATCCCGGCTTCCAGGTGTTCGAGAAAGGTGATCACCCGCAGGCCGCGCGCCACCGCCTGCTCCACGTACTCCACCATCTCGCCGACCGCATGGCCGCAGCGGCGGGTGTGCACGTGGCCGTCAATGGAGGTGTCGATCAGGGGCTGCATGCGGGGAGGTCGGCGGGAACAGGAGCCTGCGTCGGCGGCGGGCGGGGCAGCGGGGCGGTTCAGGCGTTGCCGCGGGGAAAGAAGTGGAGCACACCGTCGATGTCCGAGGTGTCGCAGACATCGCCCAGTTCCATGTCGATGTCGATGAACCCCTTGACCCCGTCCAGTTCCACCGACAAGGTCGGTCCGTCCGGCAGGTGGTAGATCAGGGTGTCGACTTTGCTCAGGTCAATGGGGCTGGTGAAAATTCGTTTCATGGGCATGTGCCGGGTGGAGAAGAAGAATGGCGCTGTTGTAGCAGGTTCGCGCTGGAAAAAACAGCAAATAAGCAGCCGACCGCGAAAAACCAAAGAACCCTGAACGCTCCCGCGGACCACCCCGCGGCCGGGTTCGCTGCCGCCCGAACCTGTTGAAAATCCGTGGCGAACATTGCCCCGGATAGGGTTTGACAGGGGAAGCGCACATGGTACAATACCCATCTTTTCCCTGCCGGGCCGAACGGCCCAGTGCCTGACCAATCCGCACCCTGCAAGAGGCGCCTCATGACCGTTGAGAAAGATAGTGATACCGATTTTGAATTTGTCAACACGACGGACAAAAACCCGTCCAATATCCTCCCGGAAAAACTGACCCTGGATTCGCCCCTGCAGTTCGAATGCCACCCGGGGGTCAGCTGTTTCACCGCCTGCTGCCACAACATCAAGATCATCCTCACCCCCTACGACATCCTCATCCTCCGCCGGCGCCTCAACATACCGGCCCACGAGTTCATCACCCTGTACACCGAGCCCACCTACCTGGAAAAAACCGACATGCCCGGGGTGCAGATCAAGCTGACCGGCGAGAACAACGGCTGCCCCTTCGTCACCCCGGAAGGGTGCACGGTTTACACCGACCGGCCGTCCGCCTGCCGCTATTACCCGGTGGGCATGGCCGACTTCCACGAGGGCGGCAAGGACGATGCCGCCGAGGAAAAGTTCTTCTTTCTCGTCAAGGAACCGCACTGCAAGGGCCACGAGGAGCCGAAACGCTGGACCATCCGCGACTGGCGGGCCGACCAGGGGGTCGATGTGCGCGACGAGATGAACAAGGAATGGCTCCGCCTGGTCATGCGCCGGAAGTCCTTCGGCCTGCAGGCCACCCTGAGCGATGCGGCCAAGCGCATGTTCTTCATGGCCTCGACCGACCTCGACACCTTCCGCAAGTTCGTGTTCGAGAGTTCCTTCCTCGACACCTACGAGGTGGATGCGGACACCGTGGCGAAAATCAGGGAGGACGATGTCGAACTGATGCTCTTCTCCTTCCGCTACCTGGCCAACACCCTGTTCGGTGCGGCCGGCATGGCCATCAAGCCGGAAAAGATCAAGAGCAAGATCAGCGAGATCAAGAACCGCCAGGATGATGTCCTGCGCCAGGCGGAAAAGGAGTACGAGGAACTGAAAGCCGAACGGGAGCGGATGAAGCAGCAGAAGTAGACCGGACCGGTCCGGCCGGTTCGCCCCGGCCGTCACCGCGCCTGATCCGCCGGGAGGCAGCCGCACAGGGCGGGACAGAACAACGCAAAGGCGTTCTGTCCCGCCCTGTTGTCTTTGGTTCTGCCGGCGTGGTCGAAAGCGGAGGCGTTGGTTGGCTGCAAACGGCTTGCGGCCGCGGTCTGCCGGTCGGTAAGTGGAGGGAGACAAAAAAAGCCCTGCCGGCGAACCGGCAGGGCTTGTGTGCTTCAGAACAAGCTGGCGCTTATTCCACGTCCAGGGCCTTGGCCCAACCCTTGAGCAGCTTCCAGGCCTTGTCCACATCCTTCTGTGATGCGGCCATCAGCTCGTCCGCCATGGTCGGGTTGGCGAGCTTGAGCATCCGGTAGCGGTTCTCGTTGAGGGCGTACTCGGAGAACGGGATGGTCGGTTCCTTGGAATCGATGATCATCGGGTTCTTGCCCTCGGCCTCGAGGTCCGGGTTGTAGCGGAACAGCGACCAGTGACCGCACTCCACCGCCTTCTTCTGCTGCTCCAGACCCATGGCCATGTTGATGCCGTGGTTGATGCAGTGAGCGTAGGCGATGATCAACGACGGGCCGTCATAGGCCTCGGCCTCCTGGATGGCCTTGATGGCCTGCTGCGGGTTGGCGCCGATGGAGATACGGGCCACGTAGACCGTGCCGAAGGTGGAGAAGATCAACCCCATGTTCTTCTTGGGCGCGTTCTTGCCGCCGGCGGCGAACTGGGCCACGGCCGCACGCGGGGTGGCTTTCGACATCTGGCCGCCGGTGTTGGAGTACACCTCGGTGTCCATGACCAGAATGTTGACGTTCTTGCCGGAGGCGAGCACGTGATCCACACCGCCGTAACCGATATCATAGGCCCAACCGTCACCGCCGATGATCCACACGGACTTCTTCACCAGGTAGTCGGCAACAGGCAGGAGTCGCTTGGCGACAACATCGGACTTGCCCGCGAGGGCGGCCTTCAACTCGGCCACGCGACCGCGCTGCGCCTCGATCTCGGCCTGCTCTTTCTGCGGAGCGCTGACCAGGGCGTCGGCCAGTTTTTTGCTGACCAGGCCACCCTTGACGGCCTGCTCAAGCAGTTCGAGTGCCTGGCTGGCCAGTTTGTCCACTGCCTGGCGCATGCCCAGACCGTGCTCGGCGTTGTCCTCGAACAGCGAGTTGGACCAGGCCGGACCACGACCGTCAGCCCGCTTGCAGTACGGGGTGGTGGGCAGGTTGCCGGAGTAGATGGACGAACAGCCGGTGGCGTTGGAGGCCAGCATGCGGTCGCCGATCATCTGGGTGACCAACTTGATGTACGGGGTCTCGCCACAGCCGGCGCAGGCGCCGGAGAACTCGAACAGCGGCCGCTTGAACTGGCTGCCCTTGATGGTGCCGACGTTGATCAGGCTGTCGTCGACCTCGGGCAGGGCGAGGAAGGTCTTCCAGTTCTTCGAGGTTTCCGTTTTCAGTTCCTCGGAGTTCATGGCCATGGCCAGGGCGCGGATTTCGGTCTTTTTGCCGTCCGCACCCTTCTTGCGGCCCGGGCAGACGGTCACGCACAGGGTACAGCCGCAGCAGTCGGCGGTGGACACCTGGATGGTGAACTGCATGTCCTTGAACTCCTTGCCCACCGCATCAACGGTCTTGAAGGAGGCATCGGCGCCGGCGGCCTTGAGGGCCTCGGGGGTGGCGACCTTCATGCGGATGCAGCCGTGCGGGCAGACCAGCGAACAGCGGCCGCACTGGATGCAGGCTTCCGGATCCCACTGGGATACCTGCACGGCGATGTTGCGCTTCTCCCACTGAGACGTCGCGGTCGGCCAACGACCGTCGTTGGGGAACTGGGAAACCGGGATGTCCTCGCCGTGGCCTTCCATCATCTTGGCGGTGACGGTCTTGACGAAGTCAGGGGCCTCGGCTGGTACGGTGGGCGGCATCTCGTGGCCGGTCACCTTCTTCGGCACCTTGACCTCGACGATGTTCTCGATGGCGCCGTCCACTGCGGCATAGTTCATGTTGACGACCTTGTCGCCCTTGATGCCGTAGGTCTTCTTGATGGCGTTCTTGATCGACTTGATCGCGTCGTCCTTGCTGATGATGCCGGAGATGGCGAAGAAGGCGGTCTGCATGATCATGTTGATGCGGGCGCCCAGGCCGAGGGCCAGGCCGAGTTTGACCGCATCGATGATGTAGAACTTGATCTTCTTCTCGATCAGCTGCTTCTGCACCAGGGCGGGCAGGTGATCCCAGATCTCGTCCTTGGTGAAGGTGGTGGTCAAGAGGAAGGTGCCGCCCGGCTCCAGGTTGGCCAGCATGTCGTAGGTGTTGAGGAAGGCCGGGTTGTGGCAGGCGATGAAGTTGGCCTTGTTGATCAGGTACGGGGCGACGATCTGGTTCTTGCCGAAACGCAGGTGCGAAACGGTCATGGAACCCGATTTCTTCGAGTCGTAGACAAAGTAGCCCTGGGCCGAGTTGTCCGTCTCGGTGCCGATGATCTTGATGGTGTTCTTGTTGGCGCCGACCGTACCGTCGGAACCCAGACCGTAGAACAGGGCGCGGAACACGTCCTTGCCCTCGATGTTGAAGGACTTGTCGTAGCTCAGGCTGGTGAAGGCGAGGTCATCGTTCGGGCCGACGCAGAATTTCTTCTTCGGGGCGAACGAGGCCATGTTGTCGAACACGGCCTTGACCATGGCCGGGGTGAACTCGGCGGAACCCAGACCGTAACGGCCGTTGAGGATCATCGGGATCATCATGGTCGGATTGGCCTCGGCAGCCTCGGTGACCGCAGCGCGAACGTCGAGGTAGAGCGGGTCACCGTTGGAGCCCGGCTCCTTGGTGCGGTCGAGCACGGTGATGCGCTCGACGGTGGCCGGCAGGGCGTTGACCATGGCGGCAGGGTCGAACGGCCGGAACAGGCGGACAATCACCAGGCCGACCTTCCGGTCGTCGGCGATGAGGTGCTCGACGGTGGAGGCGATGGTCAGGGCGCCGGAACCCATGACCACGATCACGTCGGTGGCGTCCGGTGCGCCGATGTAGTCAAACAGGTGGTACTGCCGGCCGGTGAGGGCGGCGAACTTGTCCATGTTGGCCTGGATGATGGCCGGCACGGCCTCGTAATACTTGTTCACGGTCTCGCGGCCGGTGAAGTACACGTCCGGGTTCTGGGCGGTACCGCCGATGGTCGGACGGTCCGGGGTCAGGGCGCGCTCGCGGTGGGCGATGACCAGGTCTTCGTCGATCATGGCGCGCATGTCGTCCATGGTCAGCTGTTCGATCTTCATGACCTCGTGGGAGGTACGGAAGCCGTCGAAGAAATGGACGAAGGGGATGCGCGACTGCAGGGAGGACTGGGTGGCGATCAGGGCGAAATCCTGGGCTTCCTGCACGTCCTGGGAGCAGAGCAGACCCCAGCCGGTCTGGCGGGCGGCCATGACGTCGCCGTGGTCGCCGAAGATGGACAGGCCCTGGCAGGCGATGGCGCGGGCGGTTACATGGAAGACCGTGGGGATCAGCTCGCCGGCGATCTTGTACATGTTGGGGATCATGAGCAGAAGCCCCTGGGAGGCGGTGAAGGTGGTGCACAGCGCACCAGCGCCCAGAGAACCGTGAATGGAGCCGGCCACACCGGCCTCGGACTGCATCTGGGAGATGACCGGGATGGAACCCCAGATGTTCTCCTGCTTGGCGGTGGCCTTGGCGTCCGCTTCGGCCGCCATCGGCGAGGACGGCGTGATGGGATAGATGGTTATGACTTCACTTGTGGCATATGCAACGTGCGTACATGCCTGGTTTCCGTCAATGGTGACCATTTTTCGCGACATAAGATCATTCTCCTTACACGGTGGTTGGTGTTTTCCGGCAACGGCGCTGCTGCCGGAAACGGTTACAGAAGGGCGCTATACGCAAGGCTCCGGGGAGCCTCAAAAACCAGGGCAGGTCCGGTCAATCTCCTTTCGCGCCGGTGGCACGGTAGATGTTGCGTACCCCGGGGATGCACCCCGGCCCCCGGCGGCGGAGCGGCCTGGGGAACAGCCGGTCTCGGGTTTTGGGCCCGGTCGTGAAAAGGCGATCGGGGGGGCAACTGATTGAAGTGCGGCGGAACCAGCGGTTCCACCGGTCGCGGCAATGAATTAGGATTCAGTAAAATACCGCGGCACGATAAACCAAAAACCAGCATTGTGCAATCTTAAATCGTTCACAAAAACCCATACATTGGCATCAGTCCGGGGGTGGCGCGCAATCCCCCGGACGGCTGCCGGCCGGGTCCGGACGGTGGTGTCCGGCACCGACTCAGTCGTCGCCTTCCACCAGGAAGTCCCGGATCTTTTCGTAGAGTGATTCCGGCATTTCATCGGTGAACATGAACCGCTCGGCCTCTTCGCCGGTGATGGTCGCCTTGACCTCGGCGGGCAGGGACCGCAGGATGGCCACCCGGGCCGGGTCGGGCTTTCTTGTTGCATTGGTCATGGTGCTGACGCTCCTCGCGCATGCTCATGGGGGAACCCGGCTGGTGCGGACGCGACTGGGGTCGCGCCCCCGGGAAAAGGTCGGTCAGTATAGACCGGGCCCGCGCAGAGGACAAGGGCAGCGACGGGTGGCCGCCATCTTTTCCCCCGTTGCCCGGGGAGAAAAAACCGTTCCCATCGATGGGGTATTTTGCTATGGTCACCCATTTCCCGGTCCGGGCCGGAGGCATCGCGGCCGCGGCCGTGAGGGCCGATCGGGAGCCCGAGCGCCCGGCGAACGGTCGACAGGCGCCGAACTGACCATCCCGGAGCGGAGATGAAAGCCACCCTGCAATTCCTGCTTCCCGGCGAGCGGGCCCGGATGATGCTCATCGCCGCCTGCATCGGGCTGATGACCGGCTGCGCCATCATCGTCTTCCGTGAAACCGTGGACCTGGTCCACGAAATCCTCTTCGTCCGCGGCCACGAACTCCTCCGGATCGGCGAGGGCGGCTGGCGCCGTTTGCTCCTGCCGCTGCTGCCGATCACCGGCGCCCTGCTGCTCATCCCCCTGTCGCTCGCCTTCCCCGGCGAGGTCAACGGCTACGGCCTGCCCGGCTTTCTCCGCCGGGTCAACCTGGAAAACGGCATCATCCGGGCGCGGACCCTGTTCATCAAAACCATCGCCACGGCGCTGACCATCGGCTCGGGCAACTCGGCCGGGGTCGAGGGCCCCATCGCCCAGATCGGCGGCGCCCTGGGCTCGCAGCTGGGGCAGCGGTTCCGGGTCTCGGGCCGGCGGATGAAGGTGTACATCGCCGCCGGCTGCGCCGGGGGCATCGCCGGTATCTTCAACGCGCCCCTGGCCGGGATGTTCTTCGCCTCGGAGATCGTCCTCTTGGGCAGCTACGAGATATCCTCCTTTTCCGCCCTGGTCATCGCCTCGGCGCTGTCGACCGTGGTCTCCCGGGCCTGGTACGGCGAGGTGCCGGCCTTTCCCATCCCGGACTACGCCATTGTCAACGCCTTTGTCGAACTGCCGCTGTACACGCTCATGGCGGTGCTGGTCGGGGTGGCGGCGGCGCTTTATATCCGCATGTTCTACTCGGTGCGCGACTGGTTCCAGGGGCTGCGGCTGCACGACCAGGCCAAACCGGTGCTCGGCGCGCTCATGGTCGGCAGCATCGCCATCTTCTTTCCCCAGGTGATGGGCAACGGCTACGACTACATCGCCAAGACCCTGGC
>JAGODN010000100.1 GCA_017998195.1 Desulfobulbus sp.
GCCCGGCCCCGTGCGACCACGGCGCCGTTGATCGCGTCGATCTCGGTGGGCCGGCCGCGGAGGATGTCCTGGAGCATGGAGGCGCGGTTGTCGGCGGTGCGCAGGCACACCTCGCGGACCCGCTCCAGCTGCCGCTCGCCGTCCAGCCCGATGCTGAGCGCCCGGGCCACGGCCACCGCCTCGGCCACGGCCCGTGCCATGAGCAGGTCGCACTCGGGGGTCTGCGCGAGCACCCCGTTGGGCACGCGCAGCAGCGCGGTCAGGGCGTTGATGCCGACATTGACGATCAGCTTGGACCAGAGCAGGCTGTCCACGTCGTCGCTGATGCGGGTTTCCAGGCCGGCGCGGGTGAACAGCCCGGCCACGGCGGTGATGGCCTCCTCCCGTCCGGGCGGGATACCGAGCACGGTGGGACCGCTGCCGGCATGGCGCACCCGGCCGGGAGCAAGCAGGGTGGCGGCCTGGGAGGTGACCCCGGCCGCGGCCCGCTGTGCGCCGACCGCGGCAACGAGCTGCTCGAGGTTGCCGAGGCCGTTCTGCAGGGTGAGCGCCAAGCCGTCCGCGGCCAGCAGGTCGCGGGCCGTGGCCGCCGCCTGCGCGGTGGCCCGGGTCTTGGTGCAGACGAGCACCAGGTCCGCCCGGCGACCGTAGTCCTGCGGGTCGGTGAGCACCCGCACCGGCACCCGGCGGGTCGCGCCGTCCAGGTCGACGAGGGTCAGGCCGTGGCCGCCCATGACCGCCGCATGCTCCTGGTTGGTGGTCAGCAGGCTCACCGCGGCATGCGGCGCGAGCAGGGCGCCGAACAGGCCGCCCATGGCGCCGGCGCCGATGATCAGCAGTTCCATGGTTCCTCCTCACCGGCGGGCCGCCGGTGGGGTCAGTTATAAACCATCGCGACAAAAGGTCAACGAGAACGGGGGTTGCCCACCGCCCAGGGGGCGACAGGCCGACCCGTCCCGCACCCGGGGAGCCTTCCATGCAGCTCTACATCTGGCGCCACAGCAAGCATTTCTCCAGCTGGTCCATGCTCGACGAACCCCACATCCACAAGGAAAACTACCTGCAGGCCGACGTCACCGTGCTGGCCGAATCCAGGGAAGCGGCCCTGCAGTTGCTCGACCGTAGTGGTCGATGGAACGTCGAGGACCTGCGCCGCCTCGAGCCCGAGGTCATCCCCCTGGACACCGAACGCATCGTCCACAGTCACGTCGACGGCCGCTAGCCGGCCGGCCCGGCGCCGGCGCGGCTTTTTCTCCTGTGCACGGTGGGGAAAAGGCGGTAAGGTGCCCCCAGTCGTCGCGCCGGTCCGGGCAACCCGGCCACGCGCCATCGGTCCGTCCCGACCCGCCGGCAGGCGCATCCGGGACGGCGCGTCACCCCTGCCAGGATCCTCTCCCATGGTACAGCCCGCAACGAACCTTCTGGCCAGACGGGTCAGCCTGTACGAGGCGACCGCCATCCTGTTCATCATCGCCATCATCTGGATCGACGAAATCCTCGACATCCCCTACGTGCTCCTCGGCGGCCCGGCCACCCCGATCAACTGGCGCGAGTCCCTGTTCGAGAGCGTCATCATCCTCATCATCGGCGCGGTGATCATCCGCCACACCCACCGGCTGCTCATGCGGGTCGGCCAGTTGGAGAGCACCCTGCCGGTCTGCGCCTCCTGCGGCAGGATCCGGGCCGATGCCGAATTCTGGCAGGGAGTGAAGGAGTACCTCGCCAGCCGCTCGAAAAACGGCGCCGGCCACAGCGTCTGCCCGGACTGCCTGCACAAATACTACCCGGAGCTGGCGCGACCGGAGACCGACAGCACCGGCGCCGCCTAGACGGACCGTCCCGCCCCTGCCCCACGCCCCCTCCCATGACCGATCAGGCCGAGACCACGCGCACCCTGCGCGCCCTCTGCGTGGCCGAACGGTTCCGGTTCGACCCGCTCCATGAAGAACTCGCCCGCCGGCAGCACGCCGTCCGCCGACGCGAGGTGATCGTCCTCACCCCGGGAACCGGGGTGTTCGCCTTCCTGTTCGAATACGGCGTCTGCGTGCTCTGCGGCTACGAAGACGAAGCGGAACGGCAACTGGTCGACCTGCTGCGCCGGCACGCGGTCCACCCCCTGGAGCCGGCGGTCGAGGAGGAACTCTCCTACCGGCGGAGCCTGGACGAGGGGATACGCATCCGCCACGACCTGATCGAACTCGACGACATCGCCGAACCCGTCTGCCAGGCCCTGGCCCACGCCCTGGCCCAGTCCACCCGGCTGGCCTCGTTCGAGACCGCCATCGAGGAGACCATCAACCGCACCCGCTTCATTCCCGAGACCCTCGCCCGCACCGGCGCCATCGCCCTGAGCCGGCGGAGCCTGGCCCGGGAGCGCGGCCGGGTCTACCTGGAAAAGGCGCACATCGTCCTCCAGTTTAACCTGCTCGACACACCCGAGTTCCTCTGGGAGTACCCGGAACTGGAACGCTACTACCTCGCCCTCGCCCGCTACCTGGAGATCCGGCCGCGGGCCGCGGTGCTGGCGAACCGGCTGGAGGTCATCCAGGAACTGCTCGAGATGATGGCGGACGAGCAGAAACACCGCCATTCAAGCCTGCTCGAGTGGATCATCATCGTGCTCATCGCCATCGAGATCGTCCTGTTCTTCGTCAAGTAGGGGCAACGGACCCTTTCCTTTTGCCCCTGGCGGCCGGGATGTATATGGTAAAGAGAAACATTGACCGAAGACCGCCCAACCAAGCCCTACCCGCACGGAGGAGCCTGTCATGAAGATCCTGATCACCGGAGGCACCGGATTCGTCGGCTCGGCCCTGACCGCCCGCCTGCTCACCGCCGGCCACGAGGTGACCGTCATCGGCAGCAGTCGCCAGTGCCGTCTGCCCGCCCACCCGCAGCTCACCTACGTTTCCGCCAACACCACCCGTCCCGGCGACTGGCAGCGGCATGTGGCCGCCCAGAACGCGCTCGTCAACCTGGCGGGCCGCTCGGTCTTCAACCTGTGGACCGAGTCGTATAAAAAGAGCATCTACGACAGCCGCATCCTCACCACCCGCAACCTGGTGGACGCCCTGCCGGCGGGGAGCGAGGCGGTGCTCTTGAGCACTTCGGCGGCCGGCTTCTACGGTGACGGCGGCGAGGCGGAAAAGACCGAGTCCAGTCCGGGCGGCGACGATTTCCTCGCCCGGGTCTGCCGCGACTGGGAGACCGAGGCCAACCGGGCCGCGGACAAGGGCGCCCGGGTGGCGGTGATGCGCTTCGCGGTGGTGCTCGGCCGCGGCGGCGGCGCCCTGGCCACCATGAAGCTGCCCTTCCGGCTTGGGTTGGGCGGACCCATCGGCAGCGGCCGCCAGTGGTTCCCGTGGATTCACCTGGACGACCTGGTGGGGGCGATCCTCTTCCTGCTCGACTGCGAGGACTGCCGCGGACCGTTCAATTTTTCCGGACCGCAACTGGTGCGGCAGAAGGAATTCGCCCGGCAGCTCGGGCATGTGTTCCGCCGGCCCGCCTTTCTGCCGGTGCCGGGCTTTGTCATGAAGCTCGGCCTGGGCGAGTTCGGCCGGTCGCTCCTCCAGGGCCAGAAGGTTCCGCCGCGGGCCCTGACCGAGCGCGGTTTCCAGTTCCTCCATCCGGAACTGGAGCCGGCCCTGCGGGATCTCCTGCATGACTGACGCCCGCTTCGTCGCCGCCTCGACCTTCCCCGGCACGGCCCGCGCCC
This sequence comes from Desulfobulbus sp., assembly GCA_017998195.1. Classification (GTDB taxonomy): domain Bacteria; phylum Desulfobacterota; class Desulfobulbia; order Desulfobulbales; family Desulfobulbaceae; genus Desulfobulbus. The sequence goes on from JAGODN010000100.1 coordinate 3,719, forward strand.
TCTACGACTGGCACAGCCGGCCGGGGGCGCTGGAGCGGCTGACCCCGCCCTGGGAACGGGTGGCGGTGCTGTCCCGCACCGGCACCATCGAACCCGGTGACGAGGTGGTGCTGCGGCTCCACGCCGGCCCGATCCCCTACCGCTGGCACGCCCGCCATCTGGCCGCCGAGCCCGGCGTCTTCTTTCGGGACATCCAGCTGCGCGGCCCGTTCGCCCGCTGGACCCACACCCACCGCTTCACCGACAGCGCGGACGGCGCCCGGCTCGAGGACGAGATCGACTACGCCCTGCCCGGTCACCGCTTCCTGCCCGGGTGGGTGCACCAGCGGGTCGAGGCCGAACTGGCGCGGATGTTTGCCCACCGCCACGCCACCCTGGCAGACGACCTGCGCCTGCACGCCCGCTGCAGCACCCGGCCGCTCAACCTCCTCATCAGCGGCGCCAGCGGCGTGCTCGGCGCGGCCCTCAAGCCCCTGTTGACCACCGGCGGACACCAGGTGTGGACGCTGGTGCGCCGACGACCGGACCGCAGCCGGGGCGAGATCCACTGGAACCCGGAGCGGGACGAACTCAACCTGGCCGGACTGCCGCCCTTTGACGGCGTCATCCACCTGGCCGGCGACAACATCAGCGAGGGCCGCTGGACCGATGCCAAGAAACGACGCGTGATCGACAGCCGCGTGCTCGGCACCGGCCTGCTCGCCCGCACCCTGGCCGCCCTGCCGGTGCGGCCGGCGGTGCTGCTCAGCGCCTCGGCCGTCGGCTTCTACGGCAACTGCCTCGACTGCTGCATGCGCGAGGAGGATCCGGCCGGCGGGGACTTCATCTCGGATGTCTGCTCGCTCTGGGAACATGCCGCCACCCCGGCCGCGGACGCGGGCATCCGCACCGTGTTCCTGCGCATCGGCGTGGTGCTCAGCCCCCGGGGCGGCGCCCTGCAGCGGCTGCTCGCCACGCGGGCGGCGGGCTTCCCGCGCCGCTTCGGCCAGGGCGACCAGTACATCAGCTGGATCGCCATCGACGACATGATCGCGGCCATCCTCCACACCCTCACCTGTGCCGACCTGACCGGTCCGGTGAACATCGCCGCGCCCCGGCCGGTGACCAACGCCGAGCTGCTGCAGACCCTGGCCCGGGTCGTGCGCCGGCCGCTGCTGCCGCCCGTGCCGGCCCGCCTGCTGCAGGCCGTGTACGGCCAGATGGCCGTGGAGGTGCTGCTCGGCGGCTGCCGGGTGGCCACGGACAAGCTGCAGCGATCCGGCTTTACCTTCCGCCACCCCCGCCTGGAAGGGGCCCTCCGTGCCCTTCTCGGCAGACCACCCGTAGACCCGACCTCCGAAGGACCCCGCCCGTGAGCTGGAAACTGAAGACCCTGCTGCTGGTCATGATGACCACGGCGCTGACCTGCGGCTTTCTCCACCACCTGGTGCCGCCGACCGTGATCAACTTCGAGCGGCTGCACATCTTTCTTTTCAACCTGTGCAGCGGCGGCACCCTGCTCGTCTACTTCACCGAGGGCCAGCCCGCGCTGTCCAGGCGCGGGGTGACCTTCCTCGCCCTGGCCGTGGCCTTTGCCGTTGCCGCCTTCCTCCAGTGGTACCCGGCGGCCATGCTCATCCCGCTGGCGCTGGCCAAGCTGGTCGAGGACGTGCGCATCGACCATTTCGGCAGCCGCTGGCCCCGCGGCCTGTTCTCGCCGCGGGAGCGGGTGGCGCGCAAGTTCCACCAGGCGGCCCTGCTCTGCCTGTCGCTGGGGCTGCTGTTCTCAAGCCCGGTGATCCTCAACTCGGTCTACCTCAAGTGGTGGACCATCGAGAAACTCAAGCTCGACACCTTCTTTCTCGGTTTTTCCTTCCCCATCTCGCTCATTTCCATGTCGGTCATCTTCTCGCTCATGCAGCATGCCCGCATCCGCCTGACCGCCGTGCTCAAGGAGGCCGCCTTCTGGACCGTGAACCTGGGGGTGATCATCTTCTTCCTGTTCATCCTGGCCGAGATGTTCTACTCCCAGGTGGCCATCGCCACCCTGCTCTTCCTGGCGGTGGCGCTCATCCTCCATCTCTACTGGCACGAGGGCATCCAGTTGCAGCAGAAGGCCTTTCTCACCTCGGGCATCCTCTTTCTGCTCATCACCTCGATCACCGGCATCGGCTACATCCTGCTCACCTTTTCCCGCTACTACACCCCGGAGATCAGCCACCCGCTGCTGCGGCTGCACGCCTTCACCGCCCTCTACGGCTGGAACCTGAGCGGGCTGGCGGTGATCAGCCGGCACGGCGACTTCCCCTTGAAGCTCCATTCGCGCCAGGTGATCCTGCTCCACTGGCTGACCGTGCTCGTACTCTGCCCGCTGGGCTACTTCCAGCCGGTGTTCGCGGTACTCGCGGTGGTCGCCTACACCTGGCTCTTGGCCCGGCTGTTCTTCAACCGCGGGGCCGTGGACGTGCGGCTGACCGCTGTGCAGGGCGAGCACCTGGCCGCGGCGGCGGCCGGCGAGTCCGGACAGGTCTCCGGCTCCGATCTTGACAGGCTGCCGGTGAGCCGTTAGAGATTGGCACACAAGGGTTTTTCGTCCGCTCCCCAGCCCGCAGCCGCCCCGGGGGAACCATGCTGTCCCGCTTCCGCCTGCCTGTCCGGATTCTGCTCGCCCTGGTCCTGTTCGTCCTCCCCGCCCGTGCCGCGGACCGGGATTCGGTCACCTGGATGGAAGCGGCCTTTCCGCCCTTTTTCATCCAGTCAGGTCCCAGCGCCGGTCTGGGTTACGGCGACGTGGTCAGCGCCATCCTGCGCGAACGGCTCACCGGCTACGACCACCAGCAGATCACCACCAACATCACCCGCCACTTCTACAAGTTCAGGCAGGGCGAAAAGGTCTGCAGCGTCGGCTTGTACCGGACACCGGAACGGGAAGCCTTCATGCATTTCTCCATCCCCAGCTTCCTCACCCTGCCGGCCGTGCTCATTGTCCGCAAGGAGCGCCACGCCGAATTCGGCGGCCGTGCCTCGGTGCGGCTGGCGGCAGTGCTCGCCCAGCAGCGCTGGACCATCGGCCTGGCCCGGGACCGCTCTTACGGCCCGGCCACCGACCGGATCCTGCAGCGGCACGCGGGGGACCGCCACCTGCTCACCTCGCCCGGCCAGGAACTCTCCCGCAACCTGTTCCGCATGCTCATGCTCGACCGGCTGGACGGCCTCATCGGCCTGCCCGAGGAGAACCTCTACCAGGCGGAACAGCTCGGCATCCGCGATCAGCTCATGACCCTGACCATCGACGAGAACCAGCAGGGCTACGACGGCTGGCTGAGTTCGGTGGGCTGCTCGAAAAACGAATGGGGCCGGCGGATCATCGCCGAGATCGACCGCATCCTGTTGACCGAGCGCGCCACCGAGCGCTACCGGCGGGCCTACGAACGCTGGCTCGACCCGAACAGCATCCGCGTCTACCGCCGGGTGTACCGGGAGGTGTTTCTGCCAGGCGGCCCCGCCGCGCCCCGCCCGGCCGGGGCGACCACAGCCGGCACCGGCAAAAAAGAACTCGACAGGGCCGCGAAGAGGCCCCTATAATATGGCCCGACATCGTCCGGCGCAGTCGGGCCGCACGGTCGGGACCAGGGCTGCGGCAGCGCAATCCAGCGTTCCCCGGCAATTTCCTCTGCACCCAGGGGGCAGGTCATGGGCGGCGAAAAACGGCAGAAATATTATGTCAACCGGCAGGATTCCGTTACCGTCAAATGTCCGGCCTGCGGTCGGACCGGCGTTTTTCCGGCCGAGCGGCTGCGCGGGCAGCAGCATGCAACCCGGATCGGCTGCGCCTGCGGCCGGGACTTTACCGTGGAGATCGAGTTCCGCCGCGACTTTCGCCGGAAAACCGAGATCACCGGCACGGTCCGAGCCCTGACCACCCCGCGCGAACGGGCCCGCCCCTGCACCATCGCCGACCAGTCCAGCGGCGGCCTGCTGCTCCGCCTGGAGGGGGAGGTGCCGGTACAGAAGGATGACCGGCTCATCGTCAGCTTCCCGGTGGAGGGGCAGACGCCCCACCTGGTCGAACGGGTCATCAGTGTCCGCCATTACGAACTGGGACTGGGGCTTGGCGGCTCCTTTGTCGACGAAACGGCTGAAACGGGCGGCCGCAACCGGCGCCCGCCGGTGCACTGAGCCTCTTCCCCTGAGCGCCGCCGGCCCGCCTGGTGCGGCCGGCGCGGCGCCGGACCCGCACCCTTTCCTCTCCTCCCGCTGTCCGGAGTTTCCCCATGCAGGTCATCCGTCCCGCCGGTGCGCCGCCCGAAGCCCTCGCCGCCGCCGCGGCCCGGCTGCGCTCGGCGCGCAAGGCGGTGGCGCTCACCGGCGCGGGCGTGTCGGTGGCCAGCGGCATCCCGGACTTCCGCAGCGCCGGCGGCCTGTGGACGGTTTTCTCCCCGGACGAGTACGCCACCCTCGAGGTGTTCCACCGTGATCCGGCCAAGGCCTGGGAACTCTACCGCGCCCTGGGCCGGACCCTGCTCGGCCGCAGCCCCAACCCCGCCCACCACGCCCTGGCCGAGATGGAGCGCCAGGGGCTCATCCAGGGCATCATCACCCAGAACGTCGACAACCTGCACCAGCAGGCGGGCAGTACCCGGGTATTCGAAATCCACGGCGACCACCAGCACCTGCAGTGCCTGC
>JAGODN010000102.1 GCA_017998195.1 Desulfobulbus sp.
GAAGTACCTCGACCAGTTCGGCAAGCTGGCCAAGGAGAACAACACCATGATCCTGCCGGCCAACCTGACCGACGTTTCCGCCATGGTGGCCACGGTCATGTCCACCCTGGACCACACCCGCAAGAGCGACAGGCCGCGCGTCCAGGCCCCGGCCTGAGCCCGGTTTGCGCCCGCGCCGGGAGAACGGTCATGTGGGATGAGCGCTACGATACCGCCGAGTACCTCTACGGCACCGCGGCCAACGATTTCCTGGCGGCGATGATCGACCGCATCCCGGCCGGCCGGGCGCTCTGCCTGGCCGAGGGCGAGGGCCGTAACGCGGTCTGGCTGGCCGAACAGGGGCGGTCGGTGACGGCGGTGGACGGGTCACCGGTCGGCCTGGCCAAGGCCCGGCGGCTGGCGGCCGAGCGCGGCGTGCACATCGACACGGTGGTCGCCGACCTGGCCGACTTTCCCATCCCGGCCGGCCACTGGGACGGGATCGTCTCCATCTTCTGCCACATCCGACCGGACATCCGCGCGGACCTGCACCGCCGCGCTGTGCAGGGACTGCGACCCGGCGGCGTGTTCGTGCTCGAGGCCTACACCCCGGCCCAGCTGCGCCACCGCACCGGCGGCCCGCCGGACGAGGACAAGCTCATGACGCTCGCCGACCTGCGCCGGGAACTGGCCGGACTGGATTTCGTCCACGCGGTCGAACTGGAGCGCGAGGTCGTCGAGGGCCGGCTGCACCACGGCCTGGGCGCGGTGGTGCAGGTGGTGGCGGTCCGGCCCTGAGCACGGTATCCCGGCCTTCGCCCGATTGCGTCCGGCACCCGCGCCTCCCCGATCACAGCCCACCGTCACCGGCCCTGCCCGCGCAGGGCCTTCTCCCCTGCAGCCAGGAGGTTGCCATGGCAACGAACGACAAGCCCTCATTTTACCGCCAAGTGAGCGAACAGTTCCCGGAGGTCATCGACAGCGTCGAACGGCTCGGCGCCACCCTGCGCACCGCCGGCCCGCTCGACGCGAAAACCTCGCAGCTCGTGCAGCTGGCCGCGGCCGCGGCCATGCAGTCCGAGGGCTCGGTCTGCTCGCACACCCGCCGAGCCCTGCAGGCCGGGGCCGGTCCCGAGGAAATCCGCCACACCCTGCTGCTGCTCATGGCCACCATGGGCTTTCCGCGGGCCATGGCGGCCCTGTCGTGGGCCGAGGAGGAGTTGGCCCGCAAGCCTGCGGACCGGTAGAAATTTTGCCGCGTTAGAAGATGCCCAGGGCCGTGCCCGCGGCCAGGGTGTGGCCGAGTTCCTCCGCTGCCTGCAGGTCCGCCTCGGTGGGCGGGCCGACGATGCGCAGGTGCTCCAGGGCCTGGCGCCACTTGTAGCCGGTGGCGATGCGCTCGATCTGGGCGATGGCGCCGCGACCGTCGTTACCCGCGCAGACCAGGAGCACGAACGGCAGGCCGATGGTCCGTTCCTGGGCCTCGGTGTAGGTCCGGTCGAAGAAGTCCTTGATCATCCCGGCCATGGTACCGAAATACTCGGGCGAGCCGATGGCGATGGCCCGGCAGCGGAGCAGGTCGTTCAGGCTGGCCTCGCCCGCCCGGCGCAGGGTGACCTCGACCTCCTCCTCCCGCGCCGCGCCCCGGGCGAAGCGCTGCGCCAGCGACGCCATGGTCCCGCCCTGGGAATGGTACACGATCAGGATATCTTTCTGCACACGCATCCCTCTCGGCAGTGCGGTGTCCGCCCGTCCGGGCGCGGGTGCACCGCGATCGACCAACTGAACGACCCTGTGGCACGACACATCCTCAGACACCGGGCAACGGGCGGCGGGCGATCCACCACGGGAGACAACACCCCATGAATGCAACACGGTTCATCGTCGCCGGCAGCCTCATCGACGGCCTGGGCGGCCGGGTGCGCAAGCGGGTCCTGCTCACTGTCCAGGGCGGCCGGATCGCGGCCATCGGCCCTGCCGCGGAGCGGGCTGGCGGCAACGGCGTGGCGGTGCAGGACCTGTCGCACTGTACCGTGGTGCCGCCGCTGGTGGACTGCAGCGTCGCCCTGGCAGGTTCGTCCTCCCTGGAGTCGCAGGCGGGCCGAGGAGAAACGGCCGGCAGCCAGGACGCGACCCTGGTCGCCCGCCACCTGCGCGACTGCCACGACCACGGCGTACTCGGCCTGGCCGACAGGTCGGCTGCCGCCACCCCGGCCGAGGCGCAAGGGTTGGTCACCCTGCGCAGCTGCGGTCGCCTCGTTCGAGGGGACGATGGTGTCCTGGAGGTCGCTGCGGCCGGTGATTTCCTGCGCATCGACTCGACCGGCGATATCGACGCCGACACCCCGGCCTCGCCCGGTCTCGACCGGCAGGCCCTGGGCCGCCTCCTCGCGCAGCGCGGCCCGGGCAGAACGGTGGTGGTCGCCAACGGCGCCACCGCGGTGACCGAGGCGCTCGCTGCCGGCTGCGACGCCATCGAGCAGGGCTACCGGATGGGCGAGGCCAATCTCCGCCTCATGGCCCGCAACCGGGTGCTGTGGATTCCCTCCCTGCTCCGCGCCAGGAACGGCCTGGACTGCGCTTCCTCGGGCGGGTCGGTGTGCTGCCGCTTCTCCCTGCGCGCAGTCGCCCCGGGCGAGCCGCAACCCGGGGCGGAGGCGTACTGGCGGGGACTGCTGGCCGACCAGCTGGCGCAGCTGCGCCTGGCCCGCTCCCTGGGCGTGCCGGTGGCGGTGGGCACCGGCGCCGGCAGCCCGGGCATTCTCCACGGAGAATCCGTGGTCGAGGAAATGAAGCTGTTCCTCCGCGCCGGCTGGTCCCTGGAGGAAACCATGCACAGCGCCTCGGAACAGGGCGCCCGCTTCTTCGGCATGGACAACCTGGGCGGTCTCGCGGTCGGTCGGCCGGCCACCTTCCTGGTCACCCGGGGCTCGCCGCAGCAGCTGCCGCGCAAGCTCGCCTACCTGGAGGGCATCTACCTCGGCGGTCAGCCCAGTGACAGCTACCGCAAGAACCCGGTCAAGGTGGTCCATCCGCGCCCCTGACGCCGGCCGGGCCGGGCCTGTCCCCCCCCCTCACGGCAGTGGCTTTGACTCGCCGCCGGTCAGCCCTTCACCCCGCCTTTTGTGTCAGCAGTTCCCTGCGAAACGGGAGATCCCGCAGACGGACGCCGGTGGCCCGGAACACCGCGTTGGCCACGGCCGGGGCCACCGACGGGAACACCGGTTCGCCGACCCCGCCCGCCTTGCCGGTGTTTTTCGCCAGGATGACCTCGATCTCCGGTACCTCCGCCATGGTCAGCAGCGGGTAGGTGTCGTAGTTGGCCGTCTGCACGCCGCCGTTTGCAAAACGGACCCGCTCGTGCAGGGCCGTGCTCAGCCCCATGACCACCCCGGCCTCGGCCTGGGCCCGGATGGCGTCCGGGTAGATGGCCGTGCCGCAGTCCAGGGCGCAGACCATGCGGTGGACGGTGATCACGCCCCTCCCATCCACCGACACCTCGGCCAGGTGCGCGGCAAAGGATTCGAAACAGCTCGTGAGCGCCACGCCCCGGGCCCTGCCGGCGGGCAGGGGCGCATCCCAGCCGCCGCGCTCGGCGAGCAGCGTGAGCAGGGCAAAGGGCCGGGAATCCCCGGCCATGTGCGCGAGGCGGAACTGGAGCGGATCCCGGCCGGCGGCGTGCGCCAGCTCGTCCATGCAGGATTCCACCGTAAAGACATTGGCCGAGTAGCCCACCGACCGCCACCACCCCACCGGGATGGGCAGGTCGACCGGCACATAGTGGACGGACAGGTTCGGGAACAGGTAGGGCATATCGACGATGCCGTTGACCGCATCCGGGTCGATGCCGTTCTGCACCGCCTGGGGCATGAGCCTGGACATCACCGAGGGTGCGGCCACCGTGTGCGACCAGGCGGTCACCTGGCCGTCCCGGTCCAGGCCGGCGTGGATGCGGGCGTGCTGGGCCGGCCGGAAATAGCCGTGGGCAAAGTCATCCTCGCGGCTCCAGACGACCTTAACCGGACGTCCGACCGCCCTGGCCAGCAGCACCGCGTCGATCACCGCATCCTGCTCGCCGCGCAGGCCGAAGCCGCCGCCCGCGGGCAGGGTCATGACCTCCACCTTGTCCGGCGGCAGGCCGGTGAGCCGGGCCGCGGTCAGCTGGGTGGCGGTCTGCCCCTGGGTCGGCGCCCAGATCCGGCAGCGCTCCGCTTCCACCTGGGCGGTGCAGTTGATCGGCTCCACCTGGGCGTGGGACAGGTAGGGCAGCCGGTAGGAACGCTCGACCCGCTGGACCGCGACCGCCAGGGCCTGGCGCGGGTCGCCGCTGCTTTTCGCCAGGGCCCCCGGCTGCTTGAGCCCGGCGGCGAACAGCCGCTCGATGCTGTCATCGTTCAGGTCCGGGTGCGACCCGGCCGACCACTCGGCCTGCAGGGCGATTCGCCCCTGCAGGGCAGCGTGGGTGGTCTCGGCGCAGACGGCGACTCGCCCGTCCAGGGGCACCACGCGAACCACGCCTTTGATCTGCATGGCCGCCTCGGCATTGTACCCGGTGAGCGTGGCCCCGAACCGCGGCGGCCTGGCCACGACCGCGACGCACATCCCGGGCAGGGTGAAGTCAAGGCCGTAGACGGCCTTGCCCCGCACCTTGTCCGGGATGTCCAGCCGGCTCCGCGGCGTACCCATGATGCGGTAGTCCTTCGCCGCTTTCAGGGGCGGCTGTGCGGGCACCGGTCGTCCTCCGGCCGCGGCCGCCAGTTGGCCGTAGCTGAGGCTGCGGCCGTCCGGATGGAGGACTTTGCCCTCCCGGGCGACACACTGTTCCACCGGGATCGACCACTGGTCGGCGGCCGCTGCCAGCAGCATCTGCCGGGCGGCCGCGCCGACCGTGCGCAGCAGGTCCCAGCGGTGGCGGAAACTGCTGCTGCCGCCGGTCAGCTGGGCGTGCCATTGCGGGTCCTTGAAGGGCTCGGCGGCCAGCGCCATTTTGACCTGCACCCGGTCCCAGGCGGCGTCCAACTCGTCGGCTATGACCATGGCAAGGCCGGTGTGGGTGCCCTGGCCGAGGTCGGTCTGGCCGACCCAGACCGTCACCGTGTCGTCGGCGCCGATCTCCAGGAAGGCATGCGGTTTGAACGGAAGTGTTGCCGCGCCCTGGGCCGGCGACACATTGAACAGGGTCGTCGGCCCGGTCACCGCGCTGGCGGCGAGCACCAGGCTGCCGGTCTTCAGGAAGGAACGTCTCGTCATTTCGCTGGACATGCGGTCAACCTCCCTTTTTGGCGTTCATTTCGGCCGCCTGCCGGATGGCCTGTCGGATCCTCGGGTGCGAACCGCAGCGGCAGAGGACATCGTTCATGGCGGTGTTGATCTGCTCGGTCGACGGCTGGGGCACCCGGGTGAGCAAATCAACCGCCTGGAGCATGATGCCGGGCTGGCAGTAGCCGCACTGGGGCACCTGCCGGTCGATCCAGGCGACCTTCACCGGGTGGTCGTCCGGCAAACCCTCGATGGTGGTGACGGCATGGCCCGCCGCCTCGGCCACCGGGACCACGCAGGAACGGCGCGCCGCGCCGTCGATGAGCACCGTGCACACCCCGCATTCACCGATGCCGCAGGTGTACTTGACGCTGGTGATGGCCAGGTGGTCGCGCAGCACCCACAGCAGCGGGGTGTCGGGGTCCGCGTCGACCTGGTGGGTGGTGCCGTTCACGGTGAGTGTGATCATCTTCCCTCCCTTTGCGGATGCTGTGGTGGTGGGGCGGCGAGAACCGGTCAACGTGCCTCGCCCGCGGATCGCTGCCAGCCCCCTACTTCATGCGCACAAGTTCATAGGCGCGCGTGCCCAGGCCGATCTTCTCGGCATGCTCCAGGCAGGTGCGCCACTCGGACGCGGGGGTCGAGTTGGTGAAGTGGTCGTGATGGTCGACAAAGCCCCGCTTGGCCAGGTTCGCCGCCAACTGGCTGCCCGGCAGGGGCGGGGCCTGCAGGCAGGCGTCGACGCAGGCCTGGTCCAGGGCCAGCGGATCGAAGGAGGCGAACATGCCCAGGTCGGGCAGGATGGGCACGTCGTTTTCGCCGTGGCAATCGCAGTTGGGGGAAACATCCACCACCAGGGCGACGTGGAAACAGGGGCGGCCGTCGACCACCGCCTTGGCGTATTCGGCCATGCGCCGGTTGAGCAGTTCGTTGGCCGCGAAATTGGTGAAGGCGATGGCGTCGAAATTACACGCGCCCAGGCAGCGGCCGCAGCCGACGCAGTTTTCTTCGATCACCCGCGTTTTTTTGGTCCTGGCATCGAAGCTGAGCGCGTCGTTGGCGCACTCCTTCAGGCATTTCTGGCACCCGCGGCACTTGGCCGGGTCGATGGAGGCCTTGCCGCCGCTGTGCTGCTCGGTCTTGCCGGCGCGGGAGCCGCAGCCCATGCCGATGTTCTTGATCGCCCCGCCGAAGCCGGTCATCTCGTGCCCCTTGAAATGGGTCAGGCTGATGAACACGTCCGCGTCCATGATCGCCCGGCCGATTTTGGCCGCCTGGACGTATTCTCCGCCGACCACCGGCACCTCGATGTCGTCCGTGCCCTTGAGCCCGTCGCCGATGAGGATCGGACAGCCCACGGTCAGCGGCGTGAACCCGTTTTCCCAGGCGCAGTAGAGATGCTCCAGGGCGTTCTTGCGACTGCCCGGGTACATGGTGTTGCAGTCGGTGAGAAACGGCTTGCCGCCCAGCTTTTTGACCACCTCGACCACCGCCCGGGCGTAGTTGGGGCGGAGAAAGCCGAGATTGCCCAACTCCCCGAAATGCATCTTGATGGCGACAAACTTGCCGTCCATGTCGATCTGGCCGATGCCTGCCTTTTTCATGAGTTTTTGCAGCTTGGTGGGCAGTCCGTCGCCGAAGGCTTTGGTTCTGAAATCGGTACAGTACACTTGTGCTTTTTTGTTTTTGTCTGCGGTCATTTGCTCGCACCTCCATTGTTTTGCTCGCCCCCCCGATGCCTTCCCCTGGCGCGGCAACCGCCCTGTTTCAGCCGGGGCGAAGGATGTCCGTGTGGCGAAAACAGGCCGAAGAGCCAAAGATCCCTCCCTGTTGGCAACGAATCGAGACTACAATGTCTGGTGATTCGTGCAACCCTGTCTTTGCCTTCGTCCAGGTATGATTCCTGCCCCGGGTTCTGCCGTGGTGGGGTTCCGAAACATCGCTGACGAGAAGCCTGTTGCATGCGCTGCGGGCATCGGGGAAGGACGGGAAGAGGGTGAGCGTCCCATCAGGGGGCGTTTCGGGCGCAGTTTTGTCTGCAGAGCACCAAGGCCAGTCGGGAGAAGCCGCAATGAGCGAATACCAGTACTTCGAATTTCTCGCCATCGACCGCCCCTTGTCAGCGCGGGAGATGGACCACCTGCGGGCGATCTCGACCCGGGCGCGGATCACCCCGGTCAGTTTTGTCAATGAATACAACTGGGGGAGTTTGAAAGCCGATCCCGTTGATTTCATGCGACGTTTCTTCGATGCCCACGTCTATCTGGCCAACTGGGGCGAGGCGATTTTCATGGTGCGCCTGCCCCTGGAGGCCATCGATGAAAAGACCCTCGAACCTTTCTGCACAACTTCCCACCTGACGGTGGAAAAACTGCCGAACCACTGGCTCCTGACCTGGTCCCTCCTTGGCGAAACGGAGGAGTACGACCCTTTTGATTTTGTTGAAGAAACGGGATGGATGGCGCGTCTGGCGCCGGTCCGGGAGGAACTGCTGCGGGGCGATCTGCGCAGCCTGGCCATTGGCTGGCTGCGGGCGGTGACGACCGGGGAGGCAGGTGCGGACGCATGGGAACCGGCGGAAGTGAATGGATTACAGGAATGGACAGGTGCCCAGATGGCACTGGCCGAGTTTCTTGAGGTTGACAAGGATCTGCTGGCGGGTGCGGGCATGGAAAGCCGGCCGGGACAATCGGTCGAGGCGGACGAGACGGTTTTCGATACCTGGCTGGATCAACTGTCCCAGCCTGAAGCCAGACAGTATCTGCGCCAGTTGCTGGCGGGCCAAGGCGTTCGTGCCGAACGGGAAGTGAAGCGGCGCTTTGCGGCCTGGCAAGCCACGCGGGGACCGGTGGAGCAGGGCAGGCACCGGACCGTTGCCGACCTGCGGCAACTGGCTGAGCGGGCCCGGGAACAGAGGATGCTGGAGGAAGCGGGGGCCCGCCGCGAGGCCGAGGCGGTGCGGAAAAAGCTGCGCGATTTCCGACTGGCCCAACTGGCCCTGGATTTTCCCAAGGCCTGGAAG
>JAGODN010000103.1 GCA_017998195.1 Desulfobulbus sp.
AGGTAGCCGCGGGCGGCGCCGTGGACCGCGTCGACGCAGACCACCGCCTCCCGGCTCTCGGCCAGGCGCGCGGTCACCCCGGGATAGTCGAGGCCGTGGCGGTCGGCGCCCTGGCGCACCAGTGCCTGCCAGCTGGCCAGGGCGTCCTCGCGGACGATGCCCGGCAGGCTGTCCAGGGGCCGCTGCAGGTCCAGATCGGCCGGCAGGCAGGGAACCTCGTCCCGCTCGAGGTAGTCGCCCGAAAGGCGGGTGATGGTGTCGGTGAGCACCGGCGCGGCCGGGCCGGCATCGGCGGCGTTGTACTTGAAGCCGCCGTACTCAAGCGGGTTGTGGCTGGGGGTGAGGTTGATCGAGAAGGCGGCGCGACGCACCAGCACCGAGGCGGAGAGGGCGCCGGTGGTCGATTCGCCGGCATAGAAGACCTTGACGCCGCTGGCCACGAGCACGTTGACCGCGGCCAGGGCGAGCAGCGGCCCGCCGAAGCGGTTGTCGAAGCCGACCACGCAGCCGCGCGCGCACATCTCCTTAAACGAGGCCACGCCGAGGGCCGCGCGCAGCTCAGGATTGCCTTCCGCCTCCCGGTAGAGGCTGAGGATGGCGGCGGTGACCGTGGCCACCGAGCGGACGAACAGGTCCTTGCCCAGGGTGCCGCGCCAGCCGGAGGTGCCGAAGGCGATCGCCTTGCGCGGCCGGTCGCTGTTGGTGAGGATTTCGTCCCGCACCAGGGTGTAGACCCGGTCGATGGCCCCCTGCCAGGCCGCCCGCTCCGCACCCGCGGCCGCCCGGCCGCGGCCGGCGACGAGCTGGCGGATGGCCGCGAAATAGTCGCTCTCCCTGTGGTTGTCTGCAATTGCGTACCGGTTCAGGATCTGCTCGATCTCGTGTTGGCTGCTCATGTCGGCTCCGTCGGGCAAGGGGAAATCGGGGGCGGGGAAAGGCGAAAACTTGTCGTCAATATAGCCCTGTACGGAACAAATGGCAACAGCCTCGCCCGGGCCGGAAGGGGCGCCGACGTTTCAATTGACCGGCCCCGCATTTTTTTCTATTGTGGTGCTTGTCCGTTCACGCCCGGCCCCAGCCGGGGCGGCGTTCCGGTCCAGCGAACCCGCCCGTCGGCGGCTACATTCTACAAGGGAGTCAGAGATGGAAACCAAACATGACAAAGCGCTTATTCTCTGGTTTGACGAAATTGGGATCGAGGACGTGCCGATGGTCGGCGGCAAGAACGCCTCCCTTGGGGAAATGCATCAGAAACTCACCTCCAAGGGCGTGGAGGTGCCCAACGGCTACGCCATCACCGCCTACGCCTACCAGTACCTGCTCAAGGAGGCCGGGGTGGAGGCGGCCATCCGCGACGCCCTGGCCGACCTGGACACCCACGACCTGCGCAACCTGCAGGCGCGCGGCGCCAAGGTGCGCGACATCGTCCGCACCGCCGAGTTCCCGGCCGACCTGCGCGAGGCCATCCTCAGCGCCTACCGCAGGATGGAGAAGGAGTACGGCCCGGAGGTGGACGTGGCGGTCCGCTCGTCGGCCACCGCCGAGGACCTGCCGGACGCCTCGTTCGCCGGCCAGCAGGACACCTACCTGAACATCCGCGGCCCGGAGGCGCTCATCGACGCCTGCAAGCGCTGCTTCGCCTCGCTGTTCACCGACCGGGCCATCAGCTACCGCCACGACAAGGGGTTCGGCCAGTTCGACGTCTACCTGTCCATCGTGGTGCAGAAGATGGTCCGTTCCGACTCCGCCTGCTCGGGCGTCATGTTCTCCATCGACACCGAGTCGGGCTTCAAGGACGCGATCTTCCTCACCGGCTCCTGGGGCCTGGGCGAGAACGTGGTCCAGGGCGCGGTCAACCCGGACGAGTTCTACATCTTCAAGCCGACCCTGAAAGAGGGCAAGCGGCCGATCGTCGGCAAGCGGGCGGGCACCAAGGAAATCAAGATGATCTACAACACCGACCCCGGGGCTTCGGAGCCGGTGAAGAACGTGCCCACCACCCCGGAGGAGCGCGGCGTCTACATCCTCGGTGACGACGACATCCTCCAGCTGGCGCGCTGGGCCTGCATCATCGAGGACCATTACGGCCGGCCCATGGACATCGAGTGGGCCAAGGACGGCGACGGCGTCAAGGTCGGCTCGGGACGGCTGTTCGTGGTCCAGGCCCGGCCGGAGACGGTGCATTCGCAGGCGAGCAAGAAGGTGATGGAGACCTACGTGCTCAAGGAGAAGGCCACCCCGCTGGCCAAGGGCCAGGCGGTGGGCGCCAAGATCGGCCAGGGCGTCACCCGCATCCTGCGCAACGTCAGCCAGATCCATGACTTCCGGGCGGGCGAGGTGCTGGTCACCGACATGACCGACCCCGATTGGGAGCCGATCATGAAGACCGCCGGCGCCATCGTCACCAACCGCGGCGGCCGCACCTGCCACGCGGCCATCATCAGCCGCGAGCTGGGCATCCCCTGCGTCATCGGCACCGAGAACGGCACCGAGAAGATCGGCGACGGCCAGATGGTCACGGTGAGCTGCGCCGAGGGCGAGACCGGCTACATCTACGACGGCAAGCTCGATTTTGTTGTCGAGAAACTCGACCTGGACACCATCCCGGCCACCCGCACCAAGATCATGATGAACGTCGGCCTGCCGGAAAAGGCCTTTGTCGAGGGCCAGCTGCCCAACGAGGGCGTCGGCTTGGCGCGCGAGGAGTTCATCATCAACTCGCACATCGGCATCCACCCCATGGCCCTGTATAACTATGAAAAGCTGCGCGAGGAGGCGGAGGAGGACGATGACATCCAGGACATCATCGACGACATCGACTACCGCACCGCCGCCTACCCGAACGACAAGCGCCAGTACTTCATCGACAAGCTGGCCGAGGGCGTGGGCCGGATCGCCGCCGGTTTCTACCCCAAGGACGTGATCGTCCGCCTGTCGGATTTCAAATCCAACGAATACGCCAACCTGATCGGCGGGCACCTGTACGAGCCGGAAGAATCCAACCCGATGATCGGCTGGCGCGGCGCCTCGCGCTACTACGACCCGCGCTACCGGCCGGCCTTCGACCTGGAGTGCCAGGCCCTGCTCAAGGCGCGCAACGACATGGGCCTGACCAACATCAAGCTCATGGTGCCCTTCTGCCGCACCCCGGAAGAGGGGCGCCGGGTGGTCGAGGTGCTGCGCGAGAACGGCCTGGTGCAGGGCGAGAACGGCCTGGAGCTGTACGTCATGTGCGAGATCCCGTCGAACGTCATCGCCGCCGACGCCTTCTGCGACGTGTTCGACGGCTTCTCCATCGGCTCCAACGACCTCACCCAGCTCACCCTCGGCCTGGACCGGGACAGCGACCTGGTGGCGCACATCTACAACGAGCGCAACGAGGCGGTGAAGGCATTGATCAGGATGGTGATCGCCACGGCCAAGCGGCGCGGCCGCAAGATCGGCATCTGCGGCCAGGCGCCGTCCGACTTCCCGGACTTCGCCACCTTCCTGGTGGAGCAGGGCATCGACTCGATCAGCCTGGTGTCCGACACCGTGGTCAAGACCCGGCTGGCCATCTACAAAAAGGAGCAGGAACTCGGCATCACGCCGTGATCCGCACAGATCCCCGACGGGCAGGGCGCTTTCGCCCTGCCCGTCGGCGGTGTCACCGGGCCGGGACCGGGCCCTCGTCCGCCGGTTTGGCCTCGTCGATGAGCATCACCGGGATGCCGTCGCGGATTTCGTAGACAAGGCGACAGTTGCGACAGAGGATGGTGTCCTGGGCCGGGTGCAGTTCCACCGGCCCCTTGCATTTCGGGCAGGCGAGGATGTCCAGCAGTTCCTGTTTGATCATGAGTGGGTTCCGGGGCTGGGCTTGATGGTTTCACGGCGCGTGGCGCCTCTTCCTGTGCGGCCGACCGGCCGCCTTTTCTCCGTCCCTATACCGTATCGGTGCTGCCCGGTAAAGATTCTTGCCGGCCGGCCCGGGTTCGGGACACGCACTACCAGACGAGTCGCACATGACCGAGCAATCGAGGCAGCAGGTGGTTCCGGTGGCCGAGGCGGTGGGCATGGTCCTGCCGCACGACATCACCGAGATCGTCAAGGACAGGTTCAAGGGGCGGGCCTTCAAGAAAGGGCACATCATCCGCGCCGAGGACATCGACCACCTGCGCCGGCTCGGCAAGGAGCACATCTACGTGCTCGAACTGGGCGAACACGACATCCACGAGAACGAGGCAGCCTTGTGCCTGGCCGAGGCCCTGGCCGGCGGCGGCACCGAGTTCGACCGCGAGATCGTCGAGGGCAAGGCGTCCATCCGCGCGGCCACGGACGGCCTGCTCAGGATCGACCGCGAGGCGCTGTTCCGGTTCAACCTGCTCGGCGAGGTGATGTGCGCCACCCTGCAGACCAACACCCCGGTCAGCCGGGGCGAGCAGGTGGCCGCCACGCGCCTGATCCCGCTGGTCGGCTCGCGCCGGCTGGTCGAGCGGGCGGTGGCCATCGCCCGCAGCGGCGAGGCCATTGTCCGCGTGCTGCCGCTTGGCCGGGTGCGGGCCGGGCTGGTGATCACCGGTACGGAGGTGTTTCACGGCCTGATCGAGGACCGGTTCGAGCAGGTGCTGCGCGACAAGCTCGCCGCGCTCGGCTCGACCGTCGGCCGGGTGGGGTTCGCGCCCGACGACCCGAACCTGATCGCGGCCGAGATCCATCGCTGCCTCGAGGCCGGGGCGGAGTTGGTGGTCACCTCGGGCGGCATGTCTGTTGACCCGGACGACGTCACCCGCCAGGGCATCCTCCTGGCCGGGGCCGAAGAGGTGGTCTACGGCTCGCCGGTGCTGCCCGGGGCCATGTTCCTGGTCGGCCGCATCGGCCGGGTGCCGGTGCTCGGGTTGCCCGCCTGCGGCATGTTCCACCAGATCACCGTGCTCGACCTGGTGCTGCCGCGGGTGCTCACCGGCGAAACCATCGGCCGGGAGGAACTGGCCGCACTCGGCCACGGCGGGCTCTGCCGCAACTGCGCCCACTGCCAGTACCCGGTGTGCAGCTTCGGCAAGGCCTAGGCGAAAGCGGTGCGCGGCCGCCGGTGAGGTGCCGGAAAAGTCGGCCGGAGAAGGGTTTGCAGGAGGAGACCGGCATGTGGTATGCTTTGGCAACATTTTTTCGGCACAACACACCCGTTTCCCGAGGTATGCCCATGCGCTCCCAATGGCTGCTGTCGCTCACCGTCTGGCTGG
The DNA here is from genome assembly GCA_017998195.1 of Desulfobulbus sp. Classification (GTDB taxonomy): domain Bacteria; phylum Desulfobacterota; class Desulfobulbia; order Desulfobulbales; family Desulfobulbaceae; genus Desulfobulbus. Next base: position 5,220 of record JAGODN010000103.1, read on the forward strand.
TGTTCTCTCTTGTCGCTGTCCTGCCGGCCGGGGCGGTCTCCCGGCTGGACGGATCCTTCGGGCTCAACGGCCGGGTGGCGGTGGAACTCGGGGTGCGCAACAGCGCCCACGCGGTGCTCGTCCAGCCGGACGGCAAGATCCTCATCGCCGGTTCCTCCTCCAGGGGCGCGGCGCGCAACATGTCCCTGCTCCGTTTCAACCGGGACGGCAGCCTCGACACCTCCTTCAGCGACGACGGCTCGGCGATCACCTCGGCCGCCATCGGTGACGACGAAATCCTCGCCCTCGGTCTGCTCGCCGACGGCCGCATCATCGCCGCCGGCTACAGTCACAACGGCACGGACCGCGATTTCGCCCTGGTGTGCTACCTGCCCGACGGCAGCCTCGACCGGAGTTTCGGCGAGGAGGGGGTGGTCATCACCCCGGTGGGCAGCGGCAACGAGGAGATCACCGCCGTGCAGGTCAACCGGGACGACATGATCACCGTGACCGGCGGGGTGGAGGGAACCACCGGCCGGGTGCTGGCCACGGCCCGCTATTTCAGCGACGGCGTGCTCGACAGCGGCTACGGCGAGCAGGGCGTCAGCCTGATCGGCGTGGGCGCGGACACGGCCGCCGAGGGGCTGCTCGAACGGGGGGATGGCACCCTGGTGGTGTCCGGCTCCTACGAACTGGAAGGGAAGAGTGCGCTGATGCTCGTCGGCCTGACCCCTGACGGCGTGATCGACCCGACCTTCGGCGAACGCGGCGTGGCCGTGGCGGACCTGCCGGACACGGTCAGCGAGGGCTACCGGCTGGCCGAGGACAGTGACGGCCGCCTCTATCTGGCCGGCTCGGTGGGCAGGGCGGGCAAGCGGGACGCCGCCCTGTTCCGTTTCACCCGTTCGGGGCGGGCGGACGAGGAATTCGGCGCGGGCGGCGTGCTCGTCACCCGCATGAGCGCTGAGGACGACCTGCTCTACGACGTGGCGGTGGGCCGCAGCGGCGTGGTCGCCAGCGGCTACACCACCGACGCCGGCACCCGCCAGTTCCTGCTGGCCTCGTACGGCCGCAGCGGGTCCACGGTGGAGACGACCAGCGGTGAGGCGCCGGCAATCGGCCAGGAGTTCGACCAGGCGATGCCGGTGCAGGAGGTGCGGACCATCGGCGACACCCGGGTGCAGATCAGGAAGCTGCGGGTCTCCTCCTCCCTCTCCGACGGCTCGGCAGCGCTCACCCCGCCCGCCACCACCCCGCCGCGGCGCTGGCTGACCGCGCTCGGCGAACAGCTCGGCCGCTTCCTGGTGCGCCCGGCCCTGGCAGTCGACAGCGGCGCGACCACCGTGGCCGAAGCCGCCGCCACCGCGCCGCGGGTGCGCACCGCCACCACCACCTTCAGCGAGGGCGAGTCGGTCAGCTACGCGCTGGCCACCGACGCGGACGGCAATGTCATCCTCGTGGGCACGGCCGACGGCGCCGAGGCCAGTTCCATGGTCGCCGCCCGCTACGCGGCCGATCCGGCGGACCTGTACGCGGACACGGCCGGCTACACCAGTGGCGCCATCCGCACCCGTGAACCGGGCGATGTCACCCGCGCCACCGCTGTCACCGGCGGCGAGATCCTGCCCGCCTTCGGCCGGGCGGTGAGCAAGCGCGGGGTGGTGTTCAGCATCACCGACACGCCGGTGTATTCCGGCGGCGACGGCGCGGACGGGGATACCGATGACGGTACCGACAACGGCGACGGCACCGATGACGGGACGGATGACGACCTCCTGCCGCCGACAATCACCGCCGATCCCGCCCAGGTCAGCGGCGGTGCGGCGACCCTCAGGGTGACCACCGACGTGGCCGCCACCTGCCGCTACAGCACCAGCAGCACGGCCACCTACGACACGATGTCGGACAGCATGGCCGCCAGTGCGGACGATCTGGTCCACACCGCCACCACTGGCAAACTGACTGTCGGCCGCTACACCTATTACGTCCGCTGCCGCAGCACGGTCGGCGGGGTGGTGAACACCGTGGGTACGCCGATCAGTTTTACCGTCAACGCGGTCGCGGTTGGTCGGCCCTTCGACCGGCTCAACGGCCTGTTCGTCACCGAAGCGGTGGCCGCCACCTCGACCACCGGCTCCAGCGACAGCAGCAGCGAAACGACCACCGCCACCACCTCCATCTTCGGTGCAGCCGGCGAGGACAGCGAGGAGCAGTGGGCCGAGGAGGGCGAGACCGAGAACGGCTCGGGCTACGGCCGGTTCAGCGCCCGCCTGGAAAATCTCAAGCCGGGCACGGTCTACTACGTGCGCGCCTACGCCCTGACCGCGGACGGCGCAATCTACTACGGCCCCCAGTACCGGTTCAAGACTGCGGACGCCTGCTTCGTGGCCACCGCCTCGTTCGGCACCCTGCTCCATCCGGGGGTGCGCGTGCTGCGCGAGTTCCGCGACGCCTTCCTGGCCACGAGCGACCTCGGCCGGGTGCTGGTGGACCGTTATTACATCCTCTCGCCGCCGGTGGCCGACCTGATCGGCCAGAGCGGCGCACTGCGCGCCACGGTCCGCCTGCTGCTCCTGCCGCTGGTCGGCTTCTCCTGGCTGGCCCTGCAGGCCGGTCTGGCCAAGGCCCTGCTGCTGGCCGGCTGCCTTGCCGTGGCCGCCAGCCGCTGCGCCGTCCGCCTGCGGCCGCACTGCTGACAACCCGCCGGGAGTTTTCCGGCCCACCCCAACCCGACTGAACGTCTCAGGCAGAAGCAACGATGAACACAGCCAACAGCATGCAGGCCCGCACGGTCTTCCTCGGCCGGGGCGGTTTTACCCTCATTGAACTGATGGTGGTCATGGTGATTCTCGGCATCCTCGCCGGGCTGATCGTGCCGCGCATCATGGACCGCCCGGACCAGGCCCGCCGCCCCAAGGCGTCGATCCAGAGCCCGTCCCTCGACCAGGCGCTCCAGCCCTACAAGCCCGCACAACGCCAGTAACCAACCACCGAACAGGGGCTCAAGGCC
>JAGODN010000104.1 GCA_017998195.1 Desulfobulbus sp.
CCTCATCCCGTTCGGCGGGGCCATCCTTTACCTGCTGTTCGGCGAGAACCGGGTGGGCGATCGGCGGGCCAACCGGCTGATCAAGAACCGGCCGTTCATCCGCGAATGGTCCGAGGCCCTGCAGAACACCCCGGAGATCGACTGGAGCCGGATCAACCCGGAGTGCGTGCCCATCGACCGGCAGATCCGCACCACCACCGGCATTCCGACCATGCCGGACAACCGGCTGGAACTGCTCGACCGGGCCGAGCTGTTCTTCGAGCGGCTGTGCGCCGATGTCCGCGCCGCCCGGACCAGCTGTTTTCTCGAATTCTACATCCTCAACCAGGGCGGCCTGGTCGACCGGCTGATCACGGCGCTCATCGAGGCGGCCGGCCGCGGGGTCACCTGCCGGGTGCTGCTCGACGCCATCGGCGCCAAGGAGTTCCTGCAGAGCCCGGCGGCGGCGCGCCTGCGAACGGCCGGGGTGCAGCTGCTCGCGGCCCTGCCGGCGGGTCTCATCCGCGCCCTGTTCGTGCGCATCGACCTGCGCAACCACCGAAAGATCGCGGTGATCGACGGCGAGATCGCCTACACCGGCAGCCAGAACCTGGTCGATCCGCGCTACTTCAAGCAGGAGGAGGGCGTGGGTGAATGGGTGGACGCCATGGTCCGGGTGACCGGGCCGGTGGTGGAACTGTTCACCGCCACCTTCATGAACGACTGGCTCCTGGAGACCGACTGCCGCCTGGCCGAGTACAGCGGCCGCACCGACATCCACCCGGTCCCCCCGGCCGGCAAGGCCCTGGTGCAGCTGGCGCCCTCGGGCCCGGGCTACGGCGAGGACACCATCCACAACCTGCTGCTCACCACCCTTTACGCCGCCAGGCGGGAACTGATCCTCACCACCCCCTACTTCGTGCCGGACAACGCCATCCTGGCGGCGCTCAAGTCGGCGGCCCAGCGGGGCGTGGAGGTGACGGTGATCGTCCCGGAAAAAAACGACTCGCGCCTGGTCCACTACGCCAGCCGCGCCCGCTACGAGACCCTGACCCGGGCCGGGGTGCACATCGCCACCTTTGCCGGCGGCCTCCTGCACACCAAGACCATCACCGTGGACGGCGACTTTTGCCTGTTCGGCTCGGTCAACCTGGACATGCGCAGTTTCTGGCTCAACTTCGAGATGACCCTGTTCGTCTACGACCGCGCCTTCACCGCCCGGGTGCGCGACCTGCAGCAGGACTACCTGCGCAGATGCATCCCGCGTGACCTGGAAAGTTTTCAGAACCGGCCGTTGCGTGAACGGCTGATGGAAAACATCGCCCTGCTGGTCGGACCGCTCCTGTAAGCGGCCGCCCGGACCGGCCCAGCCCCTGGACGACCATGAAAATACTTGTGCTCAGCGACATCCACGGCAACTACCCGGCGCTTGCGGCCATCGAGAACGAGGTGCGGCCGCTTGGCTGCGCCCACGTGCTCAACGCCGGCGACAGCACGGTCTACGCCCCCTTCCCCAACGAGACCATCGACTGGCTGCGGGCAAACCGGGCCTACTCCATCCGCGGCAACACCGACGACAAGGTGATCAAACTACTCAAGGGCAAGGATTTCAAAAAACCGTCAAAGCCGGACAAGCGGATCATGTACACCAGCACCGCGGCCGCGCTCACCGCCGAAAACAGGCGCTTTCTCCTGGGGCTCAAGAAAAAGAAACTGCTCAGCCTGGGCAAGACCGCCATCGGCCTGTTCCACGGCAGCCCGGCGGACCATGACGAGCAGCTGTTCGTGGACACCCCGGACAAGCGGCTGCGCGAACTGGCCGCCCTCACCGCCTGCCGGGTGGTGGTGGTCGGCCACTCGCACTCGCCCTTCCACCGCTGTGTGCAGGGCGTGCATTTCATCAACCCGGGCTCCGCGGGCCGCATGTTCGACGGCAACCCGGCGGCCAGCTACGCCGTCCTCGACCTCGACCGGGGCCGGATCGAGGTCAGCCTGCACCGCTGCGTCTACGACGTCGAGGCGGTGGCCAGGGGACTGGCCCGCCACCAGCTGCCGGCCCTCTACATCGAGATGTTCCGTACCGGCACCAAGCTCAACTAGCACCCGCCGGACTCAGGATCCGGTCGGCCGGCAGGCTTCGACCAGGCGCTCGCGCACGTAGGCGAGCAGTTCGGGCGTGCAGGTCTCCAGGTCGAAGCACAGGGCGTCGTCACCGAGCAGGCCGCCCGGGACAAAGGCCCCCTGCCCGGCCGGATCGCTGACCTCGTCCGCGTAAAAACACACCGACAGCCAGCGGGGCGCATCCTCGATCACGTCGATCATGACCCGCAGCGGCCGGCGGCGGCTCGGATCCGTGCCGCGCAGGGAGTAGGTCACCCCGGGCCGCGCGACCCATTCGAGCTGCACCCCGGGCTGGGCGGCCAGTGTTCGCCGGAGTTGGACAAACCCCTCCCGGTTCCCTGCCGGATCTTCGCTCCACGCGTCGAGAAACGCGCTCACAGCCTCGTCCATCTGCATGCTCTTCTCCTGTGCACAGTGTCTACCGCCGGCCAGATGGCCGGCGGAGCGGGCGGTAATCCCGCCATTCGGGCTCTTTTCCCTCACCAAGAGCCGCCATCTGCTCTATACTGCGCCCACTGACGTTCACCATGAAAACCGCGTCACCGGCAACGGCCGGCACGCACAACACCGGGAGAGAGGCATGGCCGAAAAGAACACCAGGGACGAAGCCACCCCCCAGGACGAGCCCCAGGCCGTGGACTTCAAGCTGCAGGAAGGCACGGCGGTGCACCACAAGGACGAGAAAAAAGGCAAGGGCAAGGTCGCGGTGTGGGTGAGCCGCAAGACGCTCGAGTACGAGGTGGAGCTGAAGAAGCTGCAGGTGGAGCTGATGAAGCTGCAGCAGGACATGAAGAGCACCGGTCTGCGGGTACTTGCCATCTTCGAGGGCCGCGACGCGGCCGGCAAGGGCGGCACCATCAAGCGCATCACCGCCTTCCTCAACCCGCGCAACACCCGGGTGGTGGCCCTGGCCGCGCCCAGCGACAAGGAGGTGACCCAGTGGTACTTCCAGCGCTACGTGCCGCACCTGCCCGCGGCCGGCGAGCTGGTGCTGTTCGACCGCTCCTGGTACAACCGAGCCATGGTCGAGCCGGTGATGGGCTTCTGCACCGATGAGCAGCACAAGCGGTTTTTGAAGGACGTGCCGCTGTTCGAGGAGATGCTCGTCAAGGACGGCATCCGCCTGTTCAAGTTCTACTTCTCGGTGTCTAAGGAGGAGCAGGCCAAGCGGTTCGAGTCGCGCAAGACCGACATCCTCAAGCAGTACAAGCTCTCACCGGTGGACAACCTGGCCCAGACCTACTGGGACCAGTACACGGTGAAGAAGTTCCAGATGCTCAACGAGTCCAACCGCACCATCGCCCCGTGGACCATCATCCGCTCCGACGACAAGAAACGGGCCCGGCTCAACTGCATCCGCCACATCCTCGCCAGCCTGGACTACGCCGACAAGCTGCCCGAGGAGGAACTGCGGCCGGACGCGAAGATCGTCATCTCGGGCATCGACGAGATCAAGCACATGGAGCGGCACCTGTTCACCCCCGACCAGCTGCGCGGCTGAAGGTGCGACCCGCCGCTCAGGCGGTGCGGCCGCAGCACTTCTTGTATTTCCTGCCCGATCCGCAGGGACAAAGCGCGTTGCGGCCGACCTTGTCCTCGGCGCGCTGCACCGGCCGCCGCTCCTCCTCGGTCTCGGCGTCCTTGGCGGCGCCGGCCAGCCGCGCCTGTTCGAGTTCACGCTCGCGCTCCTGCCGCCGTTCCTCCTCCATGCGCGCCAGTTCGTCGTCCTGGACCAGCTGGATGCGCATCAGGTTGGCGATGGTGTGCTGCTTGACCGCGCCCACCATGCGCATGAACAGGTTGTAGCCCTCGCGCTTGTATTCGTTGAGCGGGTTCTTCTGGCCGTAGCCGCGCAGGCCGATGCCCTCCTTGAGGTGGTCCATGTGGAGCAGGTGCTCCTTCCACAGGGCGTCGACGATCTGCAGCAGCACCATCCGCTCCAGCTGGCGGGTCTGCTCGACCCCGTTGCGCTCCTCCTGGCGGGCGTAGGCCTCCTGCACCGCACCGCGCAGTTTCTCGGTCAGGGTGTCGCGGTCCAGGTCCTGGCGCTCCTCGGCCGGCCAGTCGAGCTGCAGGTTGAACACCTGTCCCACCCGCTCCTCCAGCGCCGGCCAGTCCCACTCCTCGGACGACACCTTGCCCGGGGCGAATTCAGCCGCCACCTCCGCCACCAGGTCGTCGATCATGTCGTCGACGATCGGCCGCACGCTCTCGCCGGCGAGTACCTCGCGGCGCTGGGTGTAGATCACCTCACGCTGCTTGTTCATCACGTCGTCGTACTCGAGCAGGTGCTTGCGGATGTCGAAGTTGTGGCCCTCGACCTTGCGCTGGGCGTTCTCGATGGCCCGTGAGACCATGGAATGCTCGATGGGCTCGTCCTCCTCCATGCCCAGCCGGTCCATGATCGAACTGAGCCGGTCGGAGCCGAAGATGCGCAGCAGGTCGTCCTCGAGCGAGAGGTAGAAGCGCGAGCTGCCCGGGTCGCCCTGGCGGCCGGAGCGGCCGCGCAGCTGGTTGTCGATGCGGCGGCTCTCGTGGCGGCTGGTGCCGAGGATGTGCAGGCCGCCCAGTTCGCGCACGCCCTCGCCCAGCTTGATGTCCGTGCCGCGGCCGGCCATGTTGGTGGCGATGGTCACCCGCCCCTTCTGGCCGGCGCCGGCGACGATCTCGGCCTCGCGCTCGTGCTGCTTGGCGTTGAGCACATCGTGGGGGATGCGCTCCTCGGTGAGCATTTTGGAGATCTTCTCGGAAATGTCGATGGAGATGGTGCCCACCAGCACCGGCTGCCCCTTCTCGTGCAGTTCCTTGATCTCGCGGACGATGTTGCGGTACTTGGCCGCCTGGTTCTTGTAGATCACGTCCGCGTAGTCGATGCGGATCATCTTCTGATGGGTGGGGATGACCACCACGTCCAGGTTGTAGATCTTCTTGAACTCCGGCGCCTCGGTGTCGGCGGTGCCGGTCATGCCCGCCAGCTTCCTGTACATGCGGAAGTAGTTCTGGAAGGTGATCGAGGCGAGCGTCTGGTTCTCCTTCTCGATCTTGACCCCTTCCTTGGCCTCCAGGGCCTGGTGCAGGCCGTCGGAGTAGCGGCGGCCCTCCATGGTGCGGCCAGTGAACTCGTCGACGATGACCACGGCGCCGTTCTTGACGATGTAGTCCACGTCCCGCTGGAACACGTAATGGGCCTTGAGGGCCTGGTTGACGTGGTGCAGCTGGTTGATGTTGCGCGGGTCGTAGAGGTTGTCGACCTCGAGCAGCTCTTCGGCCAGCGCCACCCCGTCGTCGGTGAGCATGATCTGGCGGGACTTCTCGTCCTTGGTGTAGTGCTCCTCGGGTCTGAAATGGCGCATGATGCGGTCGACCTTGAGGTACAGGTCGGTCGTCTGCTCGGCCGGGCCGGAGATGATCAGCGGCGTGCGCGCCTCGTCGATGAGGATCGAGTCGACCTCGTCGACGATGGCGTAGTGGAAGCCCCGCTGGCAGAAATCCTCCAGCGAGAACTTCATGTTGTCGCGCAGGTAGTCGAAGCCGAACTCGTTGTTGGTGCCGTAGGTGACGTCGGCACCGTAGGCCTCGCGGCGCTCGGCGTCGTTCATCTCGTGCAGGATGCAGCCGGTGGTCAGGCCGAGGAAGCGGTAGACCTCGCCCATCCACTGGACGTCGCGGCGGGCCAGGTAGTCGTTGACCGTGACCACGTGCACGCCCTTGCCGGCGAGCGCGTTCAGGTAGACCGGCAGGGTCGAGGTCAGGGTCTTGCCCTCGCCGGTCTTCATCTCGGCGATGCGGCCCTCGTGCAGGACCATGCCGCCGATCAGCTGGACGTCGTAGTGGCGCTCGCCGAGCACCCGCCGGGCCGCCTCGCGGACCACGGCAAAGGCCTCGGGCAGCAGTTCGTCGACCGTGGCGCCCTGGGCGAGGCGCTCGCGGAACTCGACCGTCTTGGCGGCCAGTTCGCTGTCGGCAAGCGGCTCGATGGTCGCCTCGAGTTCGTTGATGACCCGCACCGTGCGCCGGTACTGCTTGATCATCCGGTCGTTCTTGCTGCCGAAAATCTTTGCCAGGATCCTACCTATCATCACGTGTCTCCGGTCCGGGGCTGGAACCCCGGCGAGGGAAGAGAAAAAAGAGGGGGCGGGGGAACGGTGGGGCGTCAGCCGCCGGTGTGCGGCCCGGTGTTGGTGTGGATGAGGGCGTCCTCGTCGCAGTCCGGGAATTTGGGACAGTGCAGGCAATCGCTCCAGATCTTGTGGGGCAGGTTCTGCTTGTCCGTGTCCACGAAGCCCATCTTGCGGAAAAAGCCGGCCTGGTAGGTGAGCACGAACACCTTGCCGATCTCCAGGCTCGCCGCCTCGTCCAGGCAGGACTCGACCAGCAGGGCGCCGATGCCGCGTTTCTGGTGCGACTCGGTCACCGCCAGCGAACGGATTTCGGCCAGGTCGTCCCAACTGATCTGCAGGGCGCAGATGCCGTGGATCTCGCCCTCTTCCTCGTAGACGACGAAATCGCGCAGGTGGTCGTAGAGGCTGCTGATCGAGCGGGGCAGCATCAGCCCCTTGCCGGCGAAAAAGGCCAGCAGGGCGTGGATGGCCCGGACGTCGCTCATCCGCGCCGGACGGATCCGGCCGGCGTGTTTCTTGTGGGGTTCAGTCATGGGTGTTCCCTTGTTGAAAGACCGGGGACCTGAACGGCAACGGCCGCGCCGGTACGGGGATCGCGGTTGCCTCAGTCGGCCGATACCGGGCCGGGGCCGGCGAGCCGGAGGTACAGGAACCAGTTGAGCGTGCCTGCGGCCAGGCAGCAGAGGAGAAGGGCAAGGTCGCCCGGCCAGTGGCCCGGCCGCAGCAGAAGGAACATGCCGCAGGCGATGGCCACCCCGTACCCGGCCGGGGGCAGAAAACCGACAGCCGCGGGCAGGCTGGCCTGCCGCCGGGCGAGCAGGTCGGCAAGCGGCCGGGCCGCCAGGAAAAAGGCCAGATACGACAGCACCAGAAACGGCAGGAAACCGAACACCGCCCAGGTGAGCAGGGTGCGGCAGGCCGCCCCGAACCCCTCGGTCCCGCCGGTCCGGGTCAGGACCAGGGCAGGCAGGCCGACCACATGGGCAACCAGGAGAAAGAGGATGGGCGCGCCCGCCGGCGCGTACAACCGCGGGTGGCGCCGCACATGCTGCCGGAACCAGCGGAACAGGGGCGGCGGCCGCAACAGGCCGACCCGCCTGGTGGGTCCACGGTTTCTCTTGCTTCTCACCCGTTGCATCGGTCGGCACTCTGCCCTGGTTATCGTTTGGTTTGCGCCGGCGCCACCTGCGCCGGCGGCTGGGCGGGCTGGGCCGGTTGCGCGGCCGGGGTCGTTGCCCTGGTGGGCAGCAGGATCGTCTGCCCTGCCCAGATGCCGAGGAGAAACATCCACAGCAGCACACAGAAGCCGACCACCACGAGCCCGAACATGCCGCCCCAGCCGATCTCGAAACAAAACGGCCTGGTGGACCGCGGGCGGGCGGAGGGCTTGTGCACCGGGCCGCCGTCGGCAGGTTCCCGCTCCGGACGAGGGCGCATCACCGCCCTCTCCGGACAGGGCCGCGCACCGCCGCCGCACCGTTCAAATCGCTATTTTTTAAACATTGCCAAGGGAAAAGCAAGGGGCGAAACATGGTCGCACCGAAAAAACAGGGGACAATTCACATGCTTTCCGGCGCGGTCAGGCCGACCAGGTGCAGGCCGTTGCGGAACACCCGTTTCAGCCCGCCGCACAGGCAGAGCCGGGCCAGGGTCAGTTCCCGGTCGTCGGTGAGCACCTTGTGGCGGTTGTAAAACCCGTGGAACTCGGCAGCCAGCTCCATCAGGTAGAAGATCACCCGGTGCGGCGCCAGGTCGGCGGCGGCCCCGGCCACCAGCTGCGGGTAGGCGGCCAGGCTCTTGAGCAGGGCGAACTCCTCGGGCTCAGCCAAAAGGCCCAGGTCCGCCCCTTGCGGACCGGAGAGGGCCACGCCCTGTTCGCCGGCCGTGCGCTCGATGCTGCACAGGCGGGCATGGGCGTACTGGAC
>JAGODN010000105.1 GCA_017998195.1 Desulfobulbus sp.
GCGGCCGCCGGTCGCGGCCGGTGAGCACATGAACGCCGGGCAGGACAGGCTGCCGTCCGGCCGGGAACCCTTCCGCCCGGCCTGGGCCCTGGCCGGGGTGGGGCTGCTCGTCGTCTGCCTGCTGCTCCGTTCCTGGCCGAGCCTGACCCGACCCGGGCTGTTCGTCGAGGACGCGGTCCTGTTCAGCCACTACTACGGCCACACCCGGCCCGTCAGCGACATCTTCGCCAGCCACATCGGTCAGCGCTACCTGACCGTGGTCGCCGATTTCTTCGCCTGGGCCTGGGCCTGGGCGGATGTCCGCTGGCAGCCGTGGCTCTACCAGTGGACCGGCTTGGTGCTGGCCGTGGCCAGCGTGGCCACGGTCAGCTTCTCCGGGCTGGTGCGCAACCGGGTGCTGCTCCTGGTCTGCCCGCTGGCCCTCGGCCTCACCGGCCTGAACCACCTCTACTACTACAACACCCTCATCTACACCATGTACACCGGCGTGCTCATGCTGCTGGCGCTGCTCTTCTACCCGCCGCCGCAGTCAGTGCGCTCGTTCGTGGTCCAGGCCCTGCTGCTGGCGCTGCTGCCCTGGTCCGGACCGTACTCGCTCCTGGCCCTGCCGGCAGCCCTGTTCCTCTTTGTCTGCACCGCCAACCGGACGCGGCGGGTGCTGCTGGCGGTCACCGTCCTGTCCACACTCGCCTATTTTGCCACGGTTAGCGGCAGCACCGTGCAACTCGTCAATCTGCTCCGGCCCTGGATCCTCGTCCAGTACCTGCAGACCGTGTTCGACAAGATTTTCTTTTTTGATTTTACCCGGCACCTGCCCATGTGGTATGGGTTCCTCCTGCTGCTGGCGATCGCCGCCGTCTCCTGGCTGCTGCGCCGGGACCGGGAGTACCTGCTCCAGGCCGCGGTCATGCTCGGGCTGGTTTTCGCCTCGATCCTGCTGTTCTTCCTGAGCGTCAAGCTGGGCCAGTACATCACCACCAGCGACTGCCACCGGGTGGTGGCCAGCTTCTTCTGGATGCTGTTCCTCGTGGTCACCGTGGACCGGCTGCTCGGTGACCGTCCCCTGCACAGCCCCTGGCCGCTCGTCTGCGCCGGCCTGCTGCTGACCCTTGTGGTGTTCGACAACCGTCGACACCCGCACAAGGGGTGGGTTCCACCGGTATCCGGGCTCGCGGCGTACCTCGAGACCATCCGTTTTTATGAACAGCAGGGGCTGGGTGAGAAAAAGCAGGCGGTCTGCCTGCAACTCCCTTCCGGTCGGCCCATGCAGCCCCGGGTGCTGGTCGGCTACCGGGGGGCGGATGCACGCCTGCTGCTGCCGATGGATGCGGAAATCGTCCGCGGCAGACGGTTTGTCTGCCGGCGCTATACCTTCAACGAGGAACGGTTATGAAGAAAACACACGCCTCGGTCACCGGCGGCAGTCCGCTGCGCACCTACCGGGAGGTGATCGTCGGTGCGCCGGGATGGCTCGACCTGCTCTATTTCGAGTGGTGCGCCTGGCTTGCGCCCGTTCCCGGCGCGGTCGGCCTGCTGCTGCGCAAGCTGTTCTGGCCGCGGTTGTTCGCCGCCTGCGGCCGCGGGGTGGTGTTCGGCGTGAACGTGGTCCTGCGCCAGCCCGGCCGAATCCGCCTGGGGGAACGGGTGGTCGTCAGCGACGGCTGCATCCTCGACGGTCGCAGCGACCAGCGGGCCGAATCCATCGTGGTCGGTGACGATGCCATGCTCTCCAACGACGTGATGCTGTCCTGCAAGAACGGCTCGATTCGCCTGGGCGAACACGTGGGCGTCAATGCCCGCACCATCATCCAGTCCACCAACGACTGCCCGGTGGCCATCGGCCGGGACTGCATCATCGGCCAGTCCTGCCTGATCATCGGCGGTGGCAGCTACGACCTGAGCGACCCGGACGCGCTCATCCGCGAGCAGCCCATCCGCCGTGACGGCGGCGTCACCCTGGAGGAGAATGTCTGGCTGGGCGGCAAGGTGAGCGTGCTCGGCGGCGTGCGCGTGGGCAGGGGTTCGGTGGTGGCCGCCGGTGCGGTGGTCAGCCGTTCCCTGCCCGCGGACAGCGTCGCCATGGGCGTCCCGGCCGCGGTGGTCCGTTCCAGGCGATGAGCGGCGGAGGCGGATGAAGCCGAACAAGCACCTGCTGCTCGTCCTCAAGCTGGCGGTCAGCGGCCTCCTCCTGACCCTGCTCTACCGGCAGACGCCGCTGGCCGAGATCGGCGCGGTGTTCCGCAACTGCACCTGGAGCCTGCTGGCGGTGATTTTCGTCCTCCTGCTGGTCAACACCAGCCTGAGCGCGCTCAAGTGGCGCATCCTGCTCTTAAGCGACGGGATCGACATCCCCCTGGGCAAACTCGTGGTCAGCTACCTGATCGGCGGCTTCTTCAACATCTTCCTGCCCTCGAACATCGGCGGCGACTCGTACCGCATCGTCGACGTGATGCAGCGAAGTCGCGAGGGCGTGCGCAGCGCCGCCTCGGTGTTCGCCGACCGGCTCACCGGCTTCATCGCCCTGGTCTCGCTCAGCCTGGTCGCCTCGGTGTTCGTCGCCCAGCGGCTGGAGCGTCCGGGCCTGATCCTGCTGCCGTTGGGCGCGCTCGCCCTGCTCCTGCTCGTCCTCTTCCTGCTCTGGCAGCGGACCTGGGTGCGCGTTCTGCTGCGGCTCAGCCGGCTCGACCGGTTCGCGCCGGTGGTGCGCATCACCGAGAAATTCTTCGTCACCTTTGCCCGGTACGGGGCGGACCGGCAGGTGGTGGTGCGGGTGATGGCCATCTCCTTCCTGTTCCAGTTCCTGCTCATCGTTGCCGTCTACCTGATGGCGCTCAGCCTGCACGCCCCGGTGCACTGGCTCTATTTCGGCGCCTTCGTGCCGCTCATCACCCTGATGGAGGCCGTGCCGGTGTCGGTCTACGGCATCGGCATCCGCGACATGGGCTACGTGTTCTTCTTCGGCATGGCCGGCATGAGCGATGTCCAGACCCGGTCGCTGGCGCTCCTGTTTCTCGCCGTGACCTTTGTCTACTCCCTGATCGGCGGCCTGCTCTATCTCGGCCGGGTGTACAGCGCCTGGCGGGCGGCCGAAAGCGGCCGGGCCTGAGCCGCGCGCCGATCGTTCTTTCGCCCCCCGGGTGGTATGCATCACTTTGACTGGCAACGATACACGGCCCACACCCTCCTTGCCCTGGGGGTATCCGGCCTGCTGCTCGCCCTGCTGGCCCGGTTCAGCCTCGCCGCGGCGGACACCAGCCTGCTGCCGAGGATGGTGGCCATCCTCACCGCCATCTCCGCCACCAGCCTGCTCCTCTACCTGGCGGCCATCGGGGCACGGACCGTGTTCCAGGCGCTCCGCTACCGCCTCATCCTGGGCGCCACCGAGGATTCGGTCCCGGGTTTTTTCCACCTGCTGCTGGTGACCGCGAGCCGCAACATGTTCGTCGACATGCTGCCCGCCCGCCTGGGCGAACTGAGCTACGTGGCCATGCTCAACCGGGGCTACCGGGTGGGGCTGCCCGCCTGTCTGTCGTCCCTGGTCATCAGCTTCGCCTTCGACCTGGCCGCGCTCGGCCTGATCATCGCCGCCATCGTCGTCCACCAGCTCTTTTCCCTGGGGGTCGAACCCTGGGTGATCGGCACCCTCCTCATGGTCGGGCTGGTGTTTGCCTTCCTGCTGGTGCTGCTCTTTCCCGGGCTGCGCTGGGCGACCCGGCTGATCGAGACCCTGGCCTCGAGGTTGCCGGGTGTGGCCGGCCGGTTGACCGCCCGGCTCGGCGCGTTCGGCGCCAAGCTGGCAGGGGTGCTCGAGGAGACCCGCGCCGCCGGCATCCTCGGCCGGCTGCTGGCCCTGTCGCTCGGCGTGCGCGTGGCCAAGTACCTGGGTTTTTACACCCTGTTCGCCGGCGTGGCCGCGGTCGCCTTCCCGCAACTGGACACGCACCCGGTGCACGCCCTCATCGCCCTGATCAGCGCCGAGGCCGGGGCGAGCATGCCGCTGCCCAGCTTCATGGGCTTCGGTTCCTACGAGGCGGCCGGCATGCTGGCGATGATGGCCCTGGGCGCCGACCGGGCGGCCAGCCTGCTCATCATGCTGAGCCTGCATGTGCTCAGCCAGATCATCGATTACGCTTTGGGAGGTGTGGCCCTGATCACCTTCGCCATTCTCACCCGTTCCGCCGCCGAACGGGTTCCGGCCGCCCGGCCGGGGCGCTTTTCCTGGTACGGGGTCTCCGCCCTGGTGCTCTTCCTTGCCGGCGTGGCCCTGTTCGTGCTGGAGGCGCGCAGCCTGCAGAAGCTGGGCGCCCTGCGTCCGCCGGACCGCGGCCATGCGCTCGCCCCGGCCGGAGACACGGTCCCGGAGGGGCTGGCCGGCGTGCACGGCTTCGTTGTCTGGAGTTCCAACCGCAGCGGCAACCACGACCTGTGGCTGCTTTCCCTGCCCGATGGCGCCCCTCGCCAGCTGACCACCCACCCGCACACCGAGTATTACCCGCGGGTTTCGCCCGACGGCCGCCGGGTGGTGTTCGCCCGCTCGCAGCAGCCCTGGGTGTCGCAGCGCAACAAGCTGCCCTGGGACGTGGTCCTCCTGGACCTGGACACCGGCCGGGAGCGGCTTTTGGCCAAAAACGGCAATGTGCCGACCTGGTCGGCGGACGGCGCCCGGGTCTATTTCCTGCGCAACGGCAATCAGTTGGTGGAACTTGAGGTTGCATCCGGCAAGGAAGCCGTGGTATGGGAGAGCGGCCGCAATCTCGGGGTGCGGGCGAACGTCTTGCTCGAGACCCCGGCCGTGGCCCCGCGGGGCGGCGCGGTGGCGGTCACCTTCCGCGGCGGCCGGCGGGCGACCGCGGTCATCGACGCCGACGGCACCATTCGCAGGGTCGGCGACGGCTGCCAGCTCGGTTGGGCGCCCGACGGCTCGTACCTCTTCTACGTGGACCATGGCGGCCGCCAGCAGAACGCCATCTACCGCACGGACCCGGCCACCCTGAAGAGTGAGCTGTGGTTCGACGCCCCCGGCGAGTTCAGTCACGAATACTTCCCCAGGGTGGCCAACACCGGCGACTGGCTCGTCTACGGCGCCAGCACGGGCGGCCACGAGCACGACACCGCCGATTACGAGATCTTTCTCTGGCCGATCGGCCGGCCTGCGGCCGAGGCCATCCGCCTGACCCATCATACCGGCAACGACTGCTGGCCCGATATCTTCCTGAACAAACCCAACCACTGACGGAGAAACAACGTGGATATTTCCGTGGTCGTGCCCCTGTACAACGAAGAGGACAACGTCCAACTGCTCTACGAGGAGATCAAGGGCGTGCTCGACACCATGGCCGAGCAGGCGGAGATCGTCTTTGTCGACGACGGCTCGCGCGACACCACCCTGGCCAAGCTCGAGGTCATCCAGGCCGGTGACGACCACGTGCGCGTGGTCAGCCTGCGCCGCAACTTCGGCCAGACCGCGGCCATGACCGCCGGTTTCGACCATGCCCGCGGCGGTGTCATCATCACCATGGACGGCGATCTGCAGAACGACCCGCACGACATCCCGCAACTCGTCGGCAAGCTGAACGAGGGCTACGACGTGGTCACCGGCTGGCGCTACGACCGCCAGGATCCCTTCCTGTCGCGCAAGCTGCCCTCGCAGCTGGCCAACCGGCTCATCTCCCGGGTGACCGGCGTGGGCCTGCACGACTACGGCTGCACCCTCAAGGCCTTCCGCCGCGAGGTGATCGACAACATCAATCTCTACGGCGAGATGCACCGCTTCATCCCGGCCATCGCCAGCGGCATGGGCATCAGCTTCACCGAGGTCAAGGTCAACCACCGGGCCCGCCGCTTCGGCACCTCCAAGTACGGCATTTCGCGCACCATCCGGGTAGTGCTCGACCTGATCACGGTCAAGTTCATGCTCAGCTACGCCACCCGGCCGCTGCACGTGTTCGGCACCGTGGGCGTGGTCTCCTCCCTGCTCGGCGTGCTCATCGCCCTGGTGCTGACCGTGCAGCGCCAGCTGTACGGCATCGCCCTGGCCAACCGGCCGTTGCTGCTCCTGGCGGTACTGCTCATCTTCATGGGCATCCAGTTCATCACCATCGGCCTGCTGGCCGAACTGGTGGTGCGCACCTACCACGAGTCGCAGAAGAAGCCGATCTACTACGTGCGCAAGGTGCTCGGAGAGCCGGTCGAAAGGGCAGGCTGAGCCTAAGCGATGGTCTCCGGCCCCTTCTCGGTCGACATCATCATCCCCAACCTCAACGGCCGCCATATGCTGGCCGGCTGCCTCGATTCCATCCGCCGGCAGACCTGGGGCGACTGGCGGGTGAGCGTAGTGGACAACGGCTCCACCGACGGCTCGGCCGAGTGGCTGCGGAAGGCCCACCCCGAGGTGCGGCTGATCGCCCTTGGGAAGAACACCGGCTTCAGCCCGGCGGTGAACCTGGGCATCCGCGCCGGGTCCCGACCGCTCGTCTTCCTGCTCAACAACGACACCGAACTCGCCGACGACTGCCTGGAGCAGCTCGTGCGCGCCGCTCAGGCGCAGCCCGACCACGCCTTCTTCGCCCCGCGCATGCTCAGCTTTCATCAACGCCATCTGCTCGACGGGGCAGGGGAGGGCTACCTGCGCGGCGGCGCCGGCTACCGGCTGGGCACCCTGGAAGTGGACGGATCCCCCTATGACCGGGCGCGGGAGGTGTTCGGCGCCTGCGCCGGGGCCGCGCTCTACCGGCGCGAGCCGTTTGCGGCGCTGGGTTGGTTCGATGATGCCTTTTTCGCCTACCTGGAGGACGTGGACCTCAACCTGCGCGCCTGCCGGGCCGGGCTCGGCTGCCGGTACGTGCCCGAGGCCCGGGTTTTCCACGTCGGCAGCGCCACCAGCGGCTCCAAGTTCAACGACCTGACCATCCGCCTGTCCACCCGCAACTCCCTCTGGGTGCTGGCCAAGAACTACCCGGCCGGGCTGCTCCTGCGCTGGAGCCCGGTCATCGCCGTCTACCAGGGGTTGTGGCTGCTGTTCGTGCTCAAGAAAGGCCAACTGCGCCCCTACCTGGCGGGGCTGGCCGAGGGACTGCGCGGCCTGGGCCGGATGCGGCGTGCCTGGCGCGAACAGGTCGGTCAACCGGCGGGCGGCCCGACCGCCTGGCGGGAGCGGCTCTGCCGGGCCGAGGGCGAGGTGATCGATTCGATCATGCGGAGGCGGGCCGGGCAGGGCAGGGGCAACCGGCTCCTGCGGCTGTACCGGCTGGTTTTCCTCTGATGGCCCGGACCGCGGTTGTCATCGTCACCCACAATAGCGGCCCCTGCCTGGCCCGCTGCCTGGCCGGCCTGTCCGAGCAGCGGGAAGAGGTGGAGTGCATCCTGGTGGACGCCGGTTCCAGCCCCGCCGCCTACCTGGACGGGCTCGACGCCCGGCCCGGCACGCAGCTCATCCGCACCGCCAACATCGGTTTTGCCGCGGCCAACAACCTCGGCTACCGGGCCATCCCGGAAGAAACTGAATGTGTCGTCTTCCTCAACCCGGACGCCTTCCTCGAACCGGGCACCCTGGCCCGGGCCCGGGCGATCCTGGCGGCGCATCCGCGCGTCGGCTGCCTGACCGGCCTCCTGCTCGGCTGGGATCTGGCTGCCGACCGGCCCAGCGGTCGCATCGATTCGACCGGCATCTTCCGCCGCTGGTACGGCCGCTGGTACGACCGCGGCCAGGGCGAGGTGTTCTCCGGCCAGTACGACCGGGCCGAAACGGTGCCGGCCGCCTGCGGCGCCTTTCTCTTCTGCCGGCGCAGCGCCCTGGACGAGACCGCCCTGGCCGGCGGAGCCGTGTTCGCCCCGGACTTTTTCCTGTACAAGGAGGACATCGAACTCAGCCTGCGCATGCGCCGAGGCGGCTGGTCCATCCACTACCACCCCGGCCTCACCGTGTACCACTGCCGCGGCTGGGACCGCGAGCGCGCCAACATGCCCCACACACTTCGCCTGGCGGCCGCGGCCAACGAGGTCCGCCTGTACCAGCGGCACCCTTCGCCCTACATCCTCTGGGCCCTGGCCAAGTACCTGCTGGTGCGGTGGGCGCGGCTATGAGTGGAGCGACAACGGACACCAGGCCGACGGTCTCGGTAATCATCCCCACCC
>JAGODN010000106.1 GCA_017998195.1 Desulfobulbus sp.
GCGGCCAGCGGTGCGGGGCGGCGCTTGACCGTGTGGGGGGCGAGTTGCGGCAGCTTGTCCGCGGTCACGGCCTGGAACTTCCAGTGCCAGGGCTCCCAGGGGAAGTGGTGGCGGTTGTGGCGGGGCAGGGTTTCGTGGAAGCCGTAGGCGCCGGCGTGCTGTTTGAGCCAGCGGTAGGCGTCCGAGGCGGCGAAGCCGCGGCCGCTCGGGTGAAAATCGACCACCGTGCCGAGCGCGTGTTCGGAGTAGCCGGGCGGGGCCACGTAGCGGGCGATGTTCTCGAAACGCTGGCCTTTTTCCAGGAACTGGCGGAAGATGACCCGCTGGTAGCGGGCGCTGCGGTAGCCGGAATCGACCAGCAGCTGCACCCCGGCCTCGGCGGCGGCCGCGGACATGGCCCGCAGTGGTTCGATGGCCTCGTTGCGCAGGTAAATCTCGGTGCGGTTCAGGGTCAGTTCCTGGGGGATCATCTGCAGGCTGGGCACCGTGTCCTCGGGCACGCGCACCATGTTGCCGGTCCAGGGTCGCGGCACCGGGTAGTCGACCTCGTCGATGCGCACCACCTCGCCGGTGTACGGCAACGGGGCCACGGCCAGCCGCGTTCTGACTACGGCGGGCGGAGGGGTTACGGTTTCCACGGCGCTGGACGGCGCCGGCAGGAAGATCAGGCCAGGGAGCAGGGCGAGCAGGCTGGCGACAAGGGGGCGGTACGGGCGTGGCGGCACGGGTTGTTCCTGTGAATGCCGGTCCGGGCGGACGCGCGGCCCACGGCCGCCATCCGGCGCTCCGGGCCGGGAGAAAGCCGCATTGTACACGAGCGGGTCAAATTTTCACGGAATTTGAGCGAAACAGGGACGGTTCGGCCGTTTTGTCGAGAATCTCGCGCAGTTTGCAGGAAATGGTGTGCAGGGTGAAGGGTTTCTGGATGAAGCCGTGAAAGCCCTGGGCAAAGAGGTGCTCCACCTGGTCGGCGAGATCGTAGCCGGTGGAAAGCAGCCCGCGGATATCCCCGTCCATGGCCCGCAGCCCCTGGAGCAGTTCCGGGCCGCTCATGCCCGGCATGACCATGTCGAGGATGGCCAGGTCGATGCGGCCCCGGTGGTCGCGACAGAGGTCGAGCGCCTCGGTGCCGGTGGCGGCCGGCAGCACGGTGTAGCCGAGCCGCTGCAGCAGGTCGCGGGTCAGGCGCAGCACCAGCGGTTCGTCGTCCACCAGCAGGATGGTCTCACACCCCGGCCGGACCTCGGCGGGAGTTTCCTCGACAGGTTCCGGAATCCGGGCCGAGGCGGGCAGGAGGATGGTGAACTGCGCGCCGCCGAGCGGGTCGTTGCCGGCCTGGATGACGCCGCCGTGGTGGCTGACGATGCCGTAGGCCGAGGCCAGCCCCAGGCCGGTGCCGCCTTCGTGCTCGCGGGTGGTGAAAAAGGGGTCGAAGATCCGGTCGAGGATTTGCGGGTCGATGCCGCAGCCGCTGTCGGCCACGGTGATGCGCACGTAGCGGCCGGCCGGCCGGCCGCAGGCGGCAGCCTCCTGCCGGTCGAGGTGGACGTTTTCCGTGGCCAGCTGAATCTCGCCGCCGAGCGGCATGGCGTGGGCGGCGTTGACGAACAGGTTGAGCAGCACCTGCTCTATCTGACCGGGGTCGACCTCCACCGGCCAGAGGTGCGGCTGCGGCCGGCAGCGGAGGGTGATTTCCCGGCGGGTCTGGCCGAAGAGTGCGCTGCAGGCGGCGACCAGGCCGTTCAGGTCCACCGGCCGGACGCCGTTGCGCGTCTCCCGCCGGGTCAGGCCGAGCAGCTGGCGGGTGAGCTGTTCCCCCTGGCGCACGTAGCTTTCGATGTTGCGCAGCTTTTCGGCAGCTGCCGCCCCTTCGGGCAGGTCCATCAGCAGGAGCGAGGCGCTGCCCTCGATGCCCATGAGCAGGTTGTTGAAATCATGGGCAATGCCGCCGGCCAGGGCAGCCATCGCCTCGAACCGCTGCACCCGCTGCAGCTGGCGTTCCATGGCCCTGGCCTCGGTGACGTCGCGGAAACTGCAAATAAGCCCGGCCGGCTCGCCCTGCTGGCCGGTGTAGCAGGCGGCGCTGATGGACACGTCGAGCCGGCGGCCGTCGCGGGTGGGCCGGCAGGCGGCCAGGTTGCCCACCGGCCGACCGGAGACGGCCAGCCGGCGCAGTTCGCCCGCGGCCTCGTCATCGTCGGCAAAGGGCAGGGGGCACCCCTTGAGTTCGTCCAGAGTCCAGCCGAAGGTGCGGGTGAAGCTCGGGTTGAGGTACTTGACCCGTCCGTCCAGATCGTGGATGACGATGGCGTCCGCGGCCGCGTTGATGAGCGACAGCCACAGGGCCTGGTCCCGTTTCGACTCCTCGTACAGCCGCCGGTAGCGCGCCTGGCTTTCCTCCAGGGCGCGGGTGCGCTCGATCACCATCCGCTCGAAATCGTTGCGGTGGGCGATCAGTTCCTGTTCCTGCTCCTTGCGCCGGGTGATGTCGATGATGAGCACCAGCGCGCCGGTGACGCGGCCATCGCTGTCGTGGATTGGCGTGGCGATGTGGTCGATGAACAGGGCGCTGCCGTCGGCGCTGGTGCGCTGCCGCTCCGATCGGCCGCTGGCCTGGCCGGCGAACACCATCGCGGCCGGGCAGTCGGCGCAGACCGTGTCACTGTCCGCCGCCACCTGGTGGCAGCGGCAGCCGATCACCCCGTCGCCGTAGAGTTCCCGGGCCTTGCGGTTGTGGCTGACCACCCGGTAGTCGCGGTCCACCTCCCACATGGCGATGTCCATGCCATCGATGAGGGTGGCCAGGGTGGCGCCCAGGTTGCAGCAGGAATTGGCCTGTTCAGGGTGCGGCTGTGCGTTGGGCATGCGGTGACCGTTGTCATGCGAGGACTCGGTGCGCCCCTCTGCGGGCGAAAGCGGCGCCGGAACCTCTCCCCGGCTGGCGGCAATTGTACGTCATTACTGACAGAAGTCAAAGAATAGGTAAATATACCTAGTGAAAAAAATGGCGGCACCGAAAAAAGTCGACCTCCGCCCACTCAGGTTGCGTCCAAGCAGCCTGTTCTGAAGCAAGAGCCGTCGTTCCTGTGGCTTTTTGCGAGAACGGCAAAAATGCGGCGGGCTCAGTCCGGGTCGAACAGGGTGGGGGGCAGGGAGCGGGCGATGTGCGCGGCGATCTCTTCCTGGTCGCGGCCGTCGCAGGTCACGGTCAGCTCGGCGTAGCGCCGGTAGAGCAGCTGGCGCTCGTCGAACAGTTCGCGGAAGGTCTGGTCTTTGGCCTTGGCGATGCCGCGGGTGGCGAAGTTGCGGATGCGGCGCTCGATCTCGGCGAACGACACCTGGAGGAAAACGATGAGCGACATCCGCCCCAGGTGGGTCATGGCCCGTTCGCTGTAGGCGGCGCTGCCGCCGGTGG
Source organism: Desulfobulbus sp. (assembly GCA_017998195.1). Lineage (GTDB taxonomy): Bacteria > Desulfobacterota > Desulfobulbia > Desulfobulbales > Desulfobulbaceae > Desulfobulbus. The sequence goes on from JAGODN010000106.1 coordinate 3,416, forward strand.
CGATCACGTGGCGGCTGACGTTGAGCTTGCAGATCTCGGCCTCCTCGATGGCCCGCAGGGTGAGGTGGTCGCTCGCGTCGAGGATCTGCTGCAGGGTCTGCTGGCGGTTGATCTGGATGAGCACGTCGGTGTCGATGAAGCCGAGACCGAGGTTTTTCGCCAGGATGATGCCGATGGTGCTCTTGCCCGCGCCCGGCATGCCGATCAGGGTCAGGTTGGTCTTCATGGGAGGAATCCGGGTGGGGGTGGCGGCCCGACGCCAGCGGGCCTGGTGCCATCGATCCTAGCCGAAAGCGGCCGGGGCGGCAAGGGCGGCCTGCCCGTTCCCGTTGTCCCGGCCGCTGGCGACAAAAAAAGCCCCGGCCCGCTGCAAGGAGAATCAGCGGACCGGGGCGGAAGAAAATGGACGCAGCGGGCTACCAGGCGGTTTCGGCCAGGACCGTGCCGCGGGTGGAGATGATCACGTGGCGCACCGGGAACGACGGCCTGGCCGCGTCCCAGGCCTGTTTGACGATCTGCAGCATGGAGTGGCAGCAGGGCACCTCCATGATCAGGATGGTCAGCGACTTGAGCTTGCGGGTGCGGAAGATCTCGGTGAACCGGTCCACGTAGAGCTCTTGGTCGTCGAACTTGGGACAGCCCATCATCACCACCCGGCCGGCGATGTAGTCCTGGTGCAGGGTGGCGTAGCTGAGCGCGGTGCAGTCCGCGGCCACCAGCAGGTCGCAGTTCTCCAGAAAAGGCGCGGTGGGCGGAATGAGGCGGATCTGCACCGGCCAGTGGGTCAGGGCCGAGCCGCTCTGGCTGGCGGGGGTGTTGGCCGCCTGGCAGGACGACAGCGGTGCAAAGCTCTGCAGCCGGGCCGAGGGACAGCCGCCGGTGAGCGGCGGTGCAGGTGCCGCCTGCGCCTTGCCGGCGAGGAAATGCTCCACCGCCTCCTCGTCGAATTCGTCGGCCTCGCGCTCGATGATTTTCAGGGCGCCGGTGGGGCAGGAGCCCAGGCAGGCGCCCAGGCCGTCGCAGAGCTTGTCCGCCACCAGCCGGGCCTTGCCGTCGATGATCTGCAGCGAGCCCTCGGCACAGTCGGGTACGCACTGGCCGCAGCCGTCGCACAGTTCTTCGTCAATCTGGATGATCTTTCGCAGTACTTTCATTGTGTTTTGCAATGGGGGAGGAGGTTGCGGCTCAGCCGAGGACCGCTTTTTTGAGAGCCTCGACGCCGTAGCGTTCCATGAAGCGGGCGGAGCGGGTCTTGAACCGGGCTTCGCGGATATAGTGATTGAGGGTGCGGGTCACCAGGGTCAGGGCCTCGTCGTCACTGAGCCCTTCGGCCACCAGGTCGCCGATGCGCGGCCGGCCGGCGGCGTTGCCGCCGAAGGTGAAGCGCCAGCCCTTGCTGCCGCCGGCCAATCCCACGTCGCGCAGCCAGGATTCGCAGCAGCAGAAGCGGCAGCCGGAGATGCCCACCTTGACCTTGGCGGGCAGGGGGCCGTCCAGTTCGATCCGTTTGATCCGTTCGGCCAGCTCCAGGGTCTCGCGGTGGCCGTACTTGCACCAGGTGCGGCCCGGGCAGGCCTGCACGTAGTGCACCCGGCAGCGGGTGTGCGGCGGCGTGGCCGGGAGGTCCAGCTCGGCCCGCAGCGGCTCGATGGTTTCCGGGGCCATGCCGAGAAAGGCCACCCGCTGCGCGCCGGTGATCTTGGTCCGCGGAATGTTGTATTTGCGCGCCAACGCGGCCAGACGTTCCAGGTCTTCCGGGCCGAGCAGGCCGGCGTCGAAATGGGGCAGCACGAGATAGGTCTGGTGGTGGTCGTTCATGGTTCGCCATCCGGCGTCGCCCGCCGGACCGGGCAACGGTCCGGCGGGCAGGATCGCGCTCGGCTTATTCGTTGGTGATGCAGCTGACCGGGCAGGAGGCGGCGGCATCGTCGATGCAGCCCTCGTCGCCACCCTGGGGCAGGATCACGTAGGCCTTGTTGGTGTCGTCATTGAAGGCGAAGATCTCGGGGCAGAGTTCCACGCAGGTGCCGCAGCCGATGCATTCGTCTTCGTCGATCCGGACTGTTTTCATGGTGTTGCCCTCGCTGGTTGAGGATGAACAGGGCGCGCGGGCAGGGGCTGTCCCTGCCCGCCACGCCGGGCTTTTTCAGCCGAGGATGGCCTTGAGGTCTTCCTCGGGGGTTTCGCTGACAGGCTTGATGGCAAAGGTGTCCACCAGGAACTGGAGCACCGCCGGGGTGACAAAGGCCGGCAGCGACGGCCCGAGGCGGATGTCCTTGATGCCCAGGTAGAGCAGGGTGAGCAGGATGGCCACGGCCTTCTGCTCGTACCAGGAGAGGATCATGGACAGCGGCAGGTCGTTGACCTCGCAGTCAAAGGCCTTGGCCAGCGCCACCGCGATCTGGATGGCCGAGTAGGCGTCGTTGCACTGGCCCACGTCCAGGAGGCGCGGGATGCCGCCGATGTCGCCCAGCTGCATGTCGAAGAAGCGGAACTTGCCGCAGGCGAGCGTCAGCACCACGCAGTCCTTGGGCACCTGCTCGACGAACTTGGTGTAGTAGTTGCGGCCGGGCTTGGCGCCGTCGCAGCCGCCCACCAGGAAGAAGTGGCGGATGGCCTTCGCCTTCACCGCCTCGATCACCTTGTCGGCCACGCCGAGCACGGCATTGCGACCGAAGCCGACCAGCACCTGGCCCTTGTCCACGTCGTCGGTGAAGCCGTCCATGGCCAGCGCCATGGCGACCACGGCCGAGTAGTCCTTGTCGGTGATGTGCTTCACGCCCGGCCAGCCGACCAGGCCGTTGGTGAACACCCGGTCCTTGTAACTGTCCAGCGGCTTCTGGATGCAGTTGGTGGTGAACAGGATCGGTCCCGGGAAGTTGGGGAACTCCTTCTGCTGGTTCTGCCAGGCGGTGCCGAAGTGACCGTAGAAGTGCGGGTACTTCTTCAGCTCCGGGTAGCCGTGGCAGGGCAGCATCTCGCCGTGGGTGTAGATGTCGATACCCTTTCCCTCGGTCTGCTTGAGCAGCATCTCCAGGTCGTGCAGGTCATGGCCGGTGATGAGGATGCACTTGTTCCTGCGGTGCCCCAGCGGCACCGGGGTGGGCACCGGGTGGCCGTAGGTGGAGGTGTTGCCGGCATCGAGCAGTTCCATGGCCTTGAGGTTGATCTCGCCGGCCTTGAGCACGAACGGCACGCCCTGCTCCACGGTCATACCCTTTTTGAGCAGCATGGTCAGCGCCTCGTAGCAGAAGGCGGCCACGGCCGGGTCGGTCTTGCCGAGGATGGCGGCGTGGTCGGCATAGGCGGCGATGCCCTTGAGGCCGTAGAGCACGGTCTGCTTGAGCGAGCGGACGTTCTCGTCCGCGTCCAGGTTCTCGATCAGGTTCAGCGCCTTGCCCTGGGCGGCCAGCTCGGCCACGCTGCCGGCCGGGATGAAGCTGGCCTGGGGCTCGCTGAAAGCGGTGTTGCCGCCGGCGGCCGCGACCTTGGCCTTCATCGCCTCGCGCAGTTCGACCGTGCGCTGGAGCAGGACCAGGAACCGGTCCGGGTCGAAGTCCACGTTGGTCAGGGTGGAGAAGATGGCTTCATAGGTGAAGTGGTCGGTGGCGTCATCGACGATGCCCAGCCGGCGGCCTTCCTGGGCGTACAGGGCGAGTCCCTGCAGGGCGTACACGAGCAGGTCCTGGAGGTCGGCGACCTCCTCGTTCTTGCCGCACACGCCGATGACGCTGCAGCCGATTCCCTTGGCGGTCTGTTCACACTGGTTGCAAAACATGGTTGTTCTCCTTGTCTGGGGTTTAGAGTCGCAGTGGACGGCGTTTGTTTGTAGTATGCCGCCACTCTAGCCGATTTCCGGCTCCTTTCCTTGACCTGGGTCAAAAACCGTACGTTTTCAGAAAAAAATGAACAACACGATGGACACCCTCGCCCGCAGCCTGCTGTTCAGCGGCCTGCCGGCGGAGCAGCTGGGCCAGATCGCCGATATCGCCGTCACCAGGAAATTCGCCCGCAACGCCGCGGTGTTCCACGAGGGCGACCCGGGCATCGGCTTCTACATGGTGGCAGCCGGCAAGGTGAAGATATATAAGATGTCCCCTGATGGCAAGGAACAGATTCTGCACATCTTCGGGCCGGGCGAGCCGTTCGGCGAGGTGCCGGTGTTCCACGGCAATCCCTTCCCGGCCAACGCCAGCACGCTCACCGAGGCGGAGTTGCTCTTCTTCCCGCGACCGGCCTTTGTCGAACTGATCACCCGCACGCCCTCGCTCGCCCTGAACATGCTCGCCGTGCTCGCCCAGCGGCTGCGCCGGTTCGCCACCCAGATCGAGAACCTGTCGCTCAAGGAGGTACCCGGCCGGCTGGCCTCGTACCTGGGCTACCTGGCGGAGGAACAGGGCAACCCGGACCGGGTGGTGCTCGACATTCCCAAGGGCCAGTTGGCCAGCCTGCTTGGCGCCAGTTCCGAGACCCTGTCGCGGATCTTCGCCCGGATGACCGACGAGGGGCTTATTCGGGTGGAGGGCAGGACCATTCATCTGCTCGACCAGGCGGCCCTGCGCGAGCGTTAGATGCCTGCTTGCGGGACTGGCGGTGCGGGGACGAAGCGCTGATCCGGCGGAAAGGGGAGCGGAGGGAGGCGGGGTTGGGGAGAAATTAGG
>JAGODN010000107.1 GCA_017998195.1 Desulfobulbus sp.
TCGCCGGCCACCTCTGCGAGAAGGTCTGCAAGCCCTTCAAGATCACCCCGCCCATTTTCCCCCGCCGGGTGGACTGGTACCGGCAGAACCGGGCCTTCAACATCGCCAAGGCCAAACGCGATCTCGGCTACAACCCGCGCATCGGTCTGGACGAGGGGTTGAAGCGCACCGGCGAGTGGTACCGCCGCGAAGGCTACATCGTCTGAAGGCAGGCAACCGTCGGCCTTCCCGGTTGGACGGCGACGGGGTGAAACATGGACAGACCTGCGCCTGGATCGAGCAAACTGGCGCCGGGCCCAGGGCAGGTATCATCCCTTTTGTGATTCTTCGTCCGGGCGCGATGTGCTTTCAGGCGTTCGGCCCCGGCCCTGCCCGGTCACTGCGGCGGCGGGCTGCTCGATGCGGGCGTGGGTCCAGTTGGCCAGGGCAGCCGTGCCGGCCAGGGTGAGGAGGAAGAGCGGCAGGCCGTGCAGGTGTCGGCTGGTGTAGTGGAAGAGCAGGGCGTCGATCAGGGACTTGACCAGCGGGTGGAGGAGGTACAGGCTCAGGCCGATGACGCCGAGGCGGCGCAGCGGAGTGATGGTGAGCAGTCGCGCCAGCAGGGTGCCGGCGCCGTCCGCTCGGACGCTGCAGAGTACGAGCAGGGCGGCGAGCGTGCCGTAGAGGCCGAAATACCGCTGGCCGAGGACCAGGGCGTCGCCGTAGAGGCGGCCGGTGGAGCAGAGCACGAAAAAGACGAGCAGCACCAGGCCCAGCGGCGACCAGAGACGGTGCAGAACCTGTCCCGGGGCCGGCGTGTGGCTCTCCAGATGTTCGTGGGCAAAGGCGGCGAGCACACCGGCCAGGAAAACGCCCAGCAGGAATTTCAGCCGAATGAAGTTCATGCCCAGCAGCCAGACTGTTTCGGTGCTGCCATAGCGGTTCCACAGGAGCATGAGCGCACCCACGACAAGCGGTGGCAACCAGCGGCCCAACCGGTTGCAGGCAGCCAGCGGCAGCAGCAGGAGCGGCAGCAGCAGGTAGAACAGGATCTCCTGGGGGATGGCCCACAGGTGGCCGCTGCCGGCGACGAACAGGGCGTGCAGCAGGGCTTCGTCGAACCGGTTGGTGAGCGCGAAGACGACGAACAGGTAGGTCCAGTACATGGGCAGGATGCGCGTGAACCGGCGCAGCAGGTAGGCGCTCAATTCCCGCAAGGACCAGGCCCTCTGCGGCTCACGGATGTAGGGACGGGCGAGCAGAAAGCCGCTCAGGGCGAAGAAGATGTACACCCCCGAGGTGCCGACGCCGCGGAACCAACCCATGGTGTGATCGGCGAGGACGAGCAGGGCAGCGTAGCCGCGCAGTCCGTCGAGGGCGGCCATGCGGGCCGGTTCATCCGGCCGCGGCCGCGCCGGCGTGTCGCGGCCCGCCAGCCAGGCGCGGACCACGAGACCGGACACCGTGGCCCAGACCAGGGCCACGGCCAGGGCCGGTGCCACCAGGCGCGGATAGAGGCGGTCCTTGGAGACGAGGAAGGGATCGTCCACCGTGGCCGTGATCGTCACGTGATCCCCGGCCAGCCGCAATTCGACCCCGGGTTTGCCGGCGACGAACAGGTCCGCTATCTGCCGCGGTCCGAGTTCGAGCGTGGGGGCGAAATAGCTGGATACCCGCATGCCGTAGAGACGGGCCGTACCGCGCTGCTCGCCCGGGTCGAAGCGGATGCGGTTGAACGAGCCGGCCTTGGGGTACGGGGCGTGGCGGGCGCGCGCCGGCCCGGCCAGGACCGGAGCCGAGGCCCTGGTGGCGTCGAAGGATCCCGTGTTAGTGTAGTAGACCCGCAGAAAATCGTCATGGTCGAGCGCCAGGTCGAATTCAATCGCCTGCACGCCCGGCAGGACGGTGAACAGGAACAGGAACACCGCGCCGGCGAGGGTGGCGGCGATGAGCCAGGGCAGGCCGGCTCGCAGGTGCAGGGTCAAGAGGTGTGCGCGCATCGGCTGGGTGCTGAGGTGGCGGATATCTGGCATGGCCGGAACCGACGCCTGGTCGGTGTCGGAATCACTGGCCGGTTTTTCTTTTCTCTGTTAAAAAGGACGACCGCAACGATTACTACGTTAGAACCATGACGGACGCAACCAAAAACAGAACCGGCAGCGGCCGGCCACCGAAATTCGAAGAACCTTGCCGCCCAGTCACCATGACCCTGCCGGTGCGCATCCTTGATGCCCTGGCCGGGATCGACCGCGATCGGGCACGAGCGGTGGTCAAGTGCGTGGACGTGGTCGACCGCTCGGCCTGGAGTGGTCCGCAGCGGGTGGAACTGGTGCGCGTCGCCGACCAGGCCGCACTCATTGTCGTCGGCCCGAGCCCGAGCCTGCGAACCATCCCCTGGCTGGAGATGATCGAAATCGCCCCCTGCCGCTTTCTCCTTGCCGTGCCCACCGGCACGGCCATCGAAACCCTGGAGGTGACCCTGCTCGACCTGATTGAGCGGCTGCCCACCAGTGAGGAGGCGGACAGGGAGCTGCTCACCCAATTGCGGGGGCAGTTGTCCTGCCTGCGACGCAGTGCCGGGGTGGTCAAGCGCGAGGTGCTGGTGGTCGACATGAGCAAGGCGTGAGCCGGGCCGTGCTTCCGCCGAACCAGGGGCGCTCCATATGCGGCTTGACAGCCCGGACCCGGTACGGCATATTCACCGTTTTTTCCCGGCACGAACACCGCGGCTGACGGCCGTAGCTCCCCATCGCCCCGCCCTCGCCAAGTGCCGCCGGTCCAGACCCCGCACCCCTGATTCCTGATTCTCGACCATGGTTTTCAGTTCAACGATCTTCCTGTTCTTTTTCCTGCCGCTGACCCTGCTGGCCTATTTCGTGGTCGGTCCGCGCGGGCGCAACCTCATCCTGCTCGCTGCCAGTCTCCTCTTCTACGCCTGGGGGGAGACCGTCTACCTGCTGGTGATGCTCTTCTCCATCGCCGCCAACTACCTGTTCGGCCTGCTCATCGACCGGGCCCGGGAGCGCGGCAGCAGGGGCGGGACGGCCTTCGCCCTGGCGGTGGCCACCAACCTCGGCCTGCTCGGCTTTTTCAAATACGCCAATTTCTTCGTCGACAACCTCAACCAGGTGCTCCCGGTGCTGGGGTTGGCGCCCATGGACATCGGCCGGGTGCACCTGCCCATCGGTATCTCCTTTTTCACCTTCCAGGCCCTGAGCTACATCATCGACCTGTACCGCAACGAGACCGCGGTGCAGCGGAGCCTGCTCAACTTCGCCCTGTACAAGGCGCTCTTTCCCCAGCTGATCGCCGGGCCGATCGTCCGCTACCGCGACGTGGCCCGCGAGATCGAGCAGCGCACGGTCAGCCTGGACGACTTCGCCAGCGGCGTGCAGCGGTTCATCATCGGCCTGGGCAAGAAGGTGCTCATCGCCAACGTCATGGGCCGGGCCGCGGACACCATCTTCGCCACGCCGGCGGAGACCCTGCCGGCAACGCTCGCCTGGATCGGCGCCATCGCCTTCATGCTGCAGATCTACTTCGATTTCTCCGGCTACTCGGACATGGCCATCGGCCTGGGCCGGATGTTCGGCTTCCACTTCCTCGAGAACTTCAACTACCCCTACATCGCCCGCTCGATCCGCGAATTCTGGCGGCGCTGGCACATCTCGCTCTCCACCTGGTTCCGCGACTATCTCTACATCCCGCTGGGCGGCAACCGGCACGGCGCGGTGCGCACCGGCGCCAACCTGCTGCTCGTCTTCCTGCTCTGCGGCCTGTGGCACGGCGCCAGCTGGACCTTCCTCATCTGGGGCGTGTACCACGGCTTTTTCCTGGTGCTGGAACGGGTGCCGGCGGTGCGCCGGCTGCTCGACCGGCTGCCCGCACCGCTGCAGCATGCCTACGTGCTCCTGGTGGTGCTGGTCGGCTGGGTGTTCTTCCGCGCCGACACCTTTGCCCATGCCCTGGCCTACCTGCAGGCCATGGTCGATTTCTCCCGGGAGCCGCTGTTCAACTCGCAGCTGTTCCTCGCCCTGAACAACGAGTTTTCCCTCACCCTGGGGGCGGCGGTGATCGGCTCGGCACCGCTGTTTGCGCTGCTGCGGCGGTGGCGGGCGGGACGACCGATTGTGCCGGCCCCGGCGATGCGCCGGCTTGCGGCCACGGCCCGGGTCGGCTCGCTCGGTTTCGTGCTCGTCTACAGCATCGCCGCGGTACTCGGCGGCGCGCACAACCCCTTCCTCTATTTCCGCTTTTAGGGGGCAGGGGCCATGAAGAGCCACCGGCTTCGCAGCCTGCTGACGATCGCCTCGGTCGCGATCAGTTTCCTTGTGCTGGTCCTCTCCCTGCAGGGCATCTTCGGCCTGCGGGAAACCCTCTGGCAGGCCCCCGGCGAGGGGCTGCTGGTGGTCGTTTTTCTCGTTTTCCTGTTCGGCTGGCGGCTGCGCGACCTGGATCCCCTGGCCCGGGCCGAGGGACTGCGCCGGTTCGTGCTCAGCGCCCTGTTCGTCCTCGTGCTCGCCGCACCGCTGGCGGCCCAGCTCCCCTTCCTTGGCCGCAGCGCCACCGTGGTTGCCGGCCAACTCGCCGCCGCCGAGCAGGACACCGGGGCCAGGGTGCTGGCCGTGGTGCGGGGCTTCCCCGCCGCCTACGAAGACTACCTCAAGCGGGAGTTCCGCCTGCCGCACTGGTTCGTGCAGCTCAACGCCCTGGTCAAGGTGCACCTGCTGCGGGTCTCGCCGAACAACAACATCGCCCTCGGCACCGACGGCTTCTATTTCGAGGGCATGGGCACCAGTCGGGTGGAGGGCGAACTCGTCGAGAGCTTCGACAACATCGCCGACTACATGGGCCAGGCGCCGTTCACCGAGGCCGAACTGCTGCAGTGGAAGATCGCCCTCGAGCAGCGGCGCTACTGGCTGCAGCAGCGGGGCAGCGAGTACGTGTTCGTGCTCGCGCCGACCAAGGCCTTTGTCTACCCGGAACACCTGCCGGCCAGCCTGCAGCGGGTGCGCGGCCGCTCCCGCTACGAGCAGCTGTCCAGCTACCTGCGCGAGCACGCGGACATCCCCTTCATCGACCTGCTGCCGCCGCTGCTCGCCGCCAAGGCCCGGGCAGACTACCCGCCGCTCTTTTACAAGACCGATTTCCACTGGAATTTCTACGGCGCCTTTGTCGCCTACCGGGCGATCGTCGACCAACTGGCCCGCTTCTTCCCCCGGTACCCGTTCCCGGCCCCGGAACTCGCGGATTTCGACATGCGCATCGACAGGCATTGGGCGCACGAGAGCTTCATGTACATGCTCGGCCTGCCCCTGTTCCTGCACCGCAACGAGCACCACATCACCATGGTGCCGCGGCCCGGCGGGCCCTACGATACCGCCCTCGACCTGCCCCCCGGCGGCATTTACGACCACTACCCGCCGCTGCGGCCGATCACCGGCCCGGACGGCACGACCATGGAGGTGCGCCTGCTGCGCAACCCCGGGGCGCCGCTGCCGTCCATCGCCCTGCTCGGAGATTCCTTCCTGGAAAAATGCATTTATTTCTTCTCGGCCAACGCCCAACGGGTGCTCAACCACCGCACCGTGGTCAACTTTCCCAAGGAGATCTTCTTCTACGAGCAGCCGACCATCGTCATCCAGGAGATCCTCAACATGTTCATCCTCCGGCCGCCGCCCAAAAACCCCTGGCGGCTCGGCGCCCACTACGTGGAGGAGAAGTTCCGCCGCAACGCGGACAAGGTGCTGCTGCACAACGAACTGGCCCCGGTGGCACGAAAGGTGGCGCTGGCCGGTCTGCCGGCGGGGCGGCCCGGCGAGGTGCGGGTGGCGGCGGTGACGTTCGCCGTCGAAACCGGCGAGCGGCTCGATGTCCGCTTGCTCGACCGGGCGGGCAGGGACGTCGGCACGGACGGCTGCCGGGTTCGCCCGGACAGCCCGGTGTGCCAGATCCTGCTGCCCAACGAGGCGGTTGGTCTGGAGGTGGTTGCCGCCAAAGGCCGGCCTCCGGTCCGCGCCGCGGTGGCCGCGGTGGAGGTGCGCAGCGATGTGTCCGGCCCGTGACCGGTCCCGGTCCGGGTGGCCGCGGCCGTCTGCATGTGACTGGAATTATGTCTTGTCCCGAGCCGTGCCCTGTTGTAGGGTAGGCCACCTGTCCGCCGGCACCGGCCGGCCGGTTGCCCCCGCCTCCGCGCGCCGGGCGGTCCCATCCCGAGAGGAGTCATGAGTCCCAAGGTTTCCGTCGTCATCCCCGCCTACAACCACGAGCGGTTCATCCAGGCCGCGGTGGACAGCGTACTCGCCCAGACGCACGCCGACCTGGAGCTGATCGTGGTCGACGACGGCTCCACCGACCGAACCGGCGCCATCGTCCAGGCGGTGAGGGATCCGCGGCTCAGCTATTACCACCAGCACAACCAGGACGCCTACAACACCATCAACCGGGGGCTGTCGCTGGCCACCGGCGAGTTCGTGGCCATCCTCAACTCGGACGACGTCTACACCACGGACCGGCTCGAGCGGCTGCTCGCGGCCCAGCGGGAGAGCGGCGCCGAGTGTCTGTTCACCGACGTCTCGCCCATCGACGACGACGGCCGGCCGCTCGACGACCCGGAATTCGGCTGGAATCTCTGGCACCGGAAGAACCGGGCCTTCTACTTCGCCTGTGGCGACCTGTACACCGCCTTTCTCAAGGGCAATTTCATGGTCACCACCTCCAACCTGTTTCTCACCCGCGAGGCCGCGACCCGGGTGGGCCCGTTCGCGCCGCTGCGCTACCTGCACGACTACGACTATATCTTCCGGGTGCTGCTCGCCTGCCCGGGCCGGGTGCGGTACCTCGACCGCGAACAACTCCTGTTTTACCGCATCCATGGCGGCAACACGCTCAGCGAGGCGGCGATCATCGGCCGCGAACAGGACCGGCAGGTGATCCGCACCTACCTGCTGGCCGGCGTCCCGGAGGCGGTGCGCGACCGGGTGGCCGCAGGCTGCGACCGGCTGGTGGAACTGGAGCAGGAACTGACCGAGGTGCGGCGGACCCTGGCGCCGGCGCCGGCCGAACCCTCCATCAGGCAGTCGGCCCGGGCCCTGGCGCGCGCCCTGCGGCGGCGGCTGGGCCGCTGACCGGCAGCGCCCCGCGCCGCGGTACACTCATGAACCTGGCTGGTGATGGCCTATGAGCTGGCAGACCTTCTACACCCTCGACGAACTGCTGCGGGCCGGCGAACAGATGGCGGCCGACTGCGACACCGTCTCGTTCGACCTGTTCGACACCCTCCTCATCCGCCGTATCCACGACCCGGACATGGTCAAGCCGGCGGTGGCCCGCTACATCGCCGCGCGTGCGGCCGAGGCCGGGCTCACCTGGTCCTGGCCGCAGGTGCAGCGGCTGCGCGACCGGGTCGAGATGGGCCAGCGCCGTGAGACCAGCCAGCAGTTCGAGGACCACGAGGCCCGCTACCCGGACTTCATGAGCCGGACCCTGCAGCGCATCTTCGCCGAGCAGTACACCGACGCCCTGCTCGACGAGGTGACCGACTACGAACTGGCCATCGAAAACGCCATGCTCGTGCCCCGAGCCCGGCTGGTGGACTGGCTGCGGGCGCTGCACGCGGCCGGCAAGCGGGTGCTGGTAGTCTCCGACATCTACCTCCCCGCCGCCCACCTGGAGCGGCTGGTCAGCCACGCCGGCTTCCGCGACCAGGTGGACGCGGTGGTCTCCTCGGCCGACACCTTCCTCGCCAAGGCCTCGGGCAAGGGCTACGAACTGCTGCGCGACCGCTACGACCTCAGCTGGGACCGCTGGCTGCACGTGGGCGACAACCCGCACTCGGACGGGCTGCGGCCGGCCGGCCTGGGCATGAGGGCGCTGGTGCTGCGCGACAGCGACGAGAAGCATCGCAAGGCCATCGTCAAGCGCTACCACCGCTACTCTCAGGGCCAGCCGTTCTGGAAGGGGCGACTGGTGCAGCAACTGCTCCTGCCGCTCGAGGCGGAGAACCTCCCCCGGCCGCCGCTCTACGCCTACGGCTACACCGTGCTCGCGCCCCTGCTCGCCGCCT